>CALIWP010000360.1 GCA_938046705.1 uncultured Campylobacter sp.
AAAAACGGGGCACGGGGTCAAATTTGGAGGTCAAATTTGACCTGCGCGAGTAAATTCGGCTAAAATTTAACGCTTTAGCGAACAGCGGTTCAAAAAGTAGCAAGCCGGACAAAATCCCGTGACGCCCACGATAAAGGGCACAAGCCCGATCAGTCCCCACCAGCTGTTAAACACGACTCCAGCGATCATTATCGCCAGTCCGATCAGCGCTCTTATTATCCTAGTTTTTTTACTTAGCATTGCGTTTTCCTTTCTTTATTTTTGCATTTTTTACACGTATTTATACCAAAAAATTTATAAAGAGGACAATAACCGTAAACAGCCGTCAGTAGCGGCACGAGACCGACCAGCCACAGCCAGCACTCGCAGACGAACCCAAATGCGTATATCCAAACCGCAGCGATTACTAGGCGGATAGTTTTATCTAAAATCCCGACGTTTTGCATTTTCTCTCCTTTATGCTAGACCTCTTATCATGCCTTGCATGACCATCGGCTTCATCATATATAGCTTCATCGCCCAGTTTAGGTAGCTCTCGCGAGTCGCGCCCATGCACGCTATCGTAGGCTCGGGCTTGCCCGTCCAGTTAAACTCCACCATCACCGCCTTGCCGAATTTCGTTAGCAGCGGGCAGGCGGTGTAGCCGCCGTATCTAGCACTCGGTTCGCGTCCTTTTATAACGTCGGCTAGATTTTGCGCCAGCACGGGATACATCTTGCGTATACTAGCTCCGGTTTTACCGGCGGGAAATCCGCAAACGTCACCGATAGCAAATATATTTTTAAATTTCGAGTGTTGTAGCGTCTCGCGCGTGAGGCTAATCCAGTTGCCTGCCACATCGCCCTTTTCTACGCTTAGCCCTGCATCGGCGTAGATTTTAGAAGCCTTCATGCGAGGCACTAGGTGTAGGTAGTCAAATTTTACTTCGACTAGCTCTTTAGCGAGTTTATTTTCGCCGTTTTCGCGGTACGGCATAGCGTGCTCAAATACCGCTATATTTGCACTTTTATCCACCTCAACCAGCTGATGCGAGGTAAAATACTTCACGTCTCGCTCCTCCAGCATCCCTTCTATCATTTTAGCATAAACCGGAGCGGAAAATATCGTCCGAGCACCCGAGTATATCGAGATATCAAGCTTGTCTCTGTTGCCTAAATTTCGCGCCATATCTTCGGTTAGCAGCGTTACTTTTTTATTTGCGCCCGAACACTTCATCGGTGTTTTGTTGTCGCTAAAGACTATCTTGCCGCCTTCTTTGCCGACTTTTTTCATTATGCCAGACATAGCAACGGCGCCTGGAATCGTGTAGATAGAAGTCACGTTGTCGCTACCGATATCGTCGGCGCTAAGTCCTTTTATGCTCTCAAACTCATACTCCGCTCCGCTAGCTATCACAAGGTAGTCGTAGTTCAAATTTGACCCGTCCTCTAGCTTGACGGAATTTGTCGCCGGATCGATGGAAGCGGCATTTTGCTTTATCCATTTTACACCGTCTGGGATCAAATTTGATTTTTCGTAGGTTATGTCTTCGGGCAGATAGTGACCGGCTGCGATGAGCGTAAAGCCGGGCTGATAGTAGAAGTACTCGTCCTTATCAAGGACCGTTAGTTCGGCGTTTGGCATATCTCGTCGTAGTTTCGCCGCCAGGCTGATGCCGCCTAGACCGCCGCCGATTATTAGGATATTTGCGCGGATGTCCGCATTTTCTCCCGCATTTAGCTTGCTAGCCCCTGCGACTCCCGCCGCTGCTAGCCCCGCCGCGCCTAAAATTTTCAAGACGCCTCTTCTGTCGATGCTTTGCATAAAAGCTCCTTTTAGAAGTTATTGTCAAATCATAGCGCATTTTAAAATTTAAATATGTAACAAAGTCACCTTAACGTCACGACTCCGCGTTTTAGCTCGACGAGCCCCTTTTTCTGCATCTCTTTTAGCGCTCTTGATACCGCCTCTCTCGCGCTAGCGATGTCGTTTGCGATCTGTTCGTGCGTGATCTTTAGCCCGTTTTTCGCGCCGTTTTGCTCGAGGAAATTTATTATTCTCCGAGCTAGCGGTAAAAATAGCGTCTGATCCATCGCCGTTATCGCCGAGCTAAAGCGCGTCGCCATGAGCTCTAGCGCGTGATTTGCCACCTGCGGATAGTTTTCGCGTAGCCTCTTAAATATCTCCCTCGGGATCAAAATCATCCGCACGTCATCTTCGATTTGTAAATTTATCTCCGCTTGTAGTGCTCCTAGCGAACAAAAGCCGCACAACATACAGCTATCGCCGTCTTGCAGGTTAAAGACGGTGATCTCTTTAAAATTACTCGTGCTAACCAGCCCGCGCGCACGCCCGCTTATGATGATCGCGTAGCCAAGGCAGCCATCTTTTGGGTATATCCTTTCACCCTTTTTAAAGCTTTTTAGCGTCGCGCTTTTTAACACCGCCTCTTCATCCTGCGCACTAAGCGTAAATTTAGACGTAAACCGTTGCTTTAGCGTATCTTTTAGCTCGTCTCCCGACATACGCGCTCCTTGGTTAAATTTGGCTTTTCTTAATTATATTTTCTTTTACGTAAAAGCGCGGTGATAAAATTTAGCTACAAAATATTTTAAGCATTGATTTATTTTGTGACTAACTCACCGAAATTGCGCTAAAATTGGGGTAAAATTTAGAAAAAACAAGGAAAAATATGAAAACGCAGGATGAAAAACCAAGCTGGCTGCAGCACTTTCCGATTATGTTTTACACCGTAGTTATGGGGCTTGGCGGACTGGCTCTCGCATACGAGCGGTTAAATTTGATCTTTGATATCTCAGGCGCGGTTTTTGAGATTTTACGCGGCGCGGCTAGCCTAGCGTACGCACTCATCTGCGCTTGTTACGCGGCAAAGCTGATCAGATACCCGCAAGCTTGCAAGGCGGAGTTTTTCCATCCGGTGCGCGTAAATTTTTTCGCCGCATTTTCGATCGGCACGCTGTTAGTAGCCTCACTCTGGCGGGACTTCGCGCCCGTTTACGACGCGCTTTTTTGCGTGGGCGTAGCGTTTCAGACCTTTATCACGCTGCACGTCGTATCTTTTTGGATTAAAAATAACGTCCAGATCGCGCACTCAAACCCCGCGTGGTTCATACCGATCGTGGGCAACCTCTTCGTCCCGCTAGCCGCACCCGC
>CALIWP010000361.1 GCA_938046705.1 uncultured Campylobacter sp.
TCAAATTTGAGCTGGATTTGGTTTAAATTTGTAGAATAAATTCGGCGTAGTATTGTGGGCGTTAAATTTGAGCGGGCCTTGCGGCTAGACTAATAATACCCAAGACACATCGTCTCGGTTAGCTTTATGCGCTTTTCAAGCGGCGCAGGCGAGAAAAACGAGCACTTTTCTATGTAAATTCTGTAGTCGTAATCAAGTCCGAAGTCGTCGTAAAATTTCTTTAAATTTATAAATTTTATCCCGCAAATTTCGCGTAGATCAAAAAGCGGATAGAGTTTGGAACCGTTTTTGGCGACGAGGTGCGAGGGTGCTAGAGTCGTAAACGAGCAAAATGCCGACGTGAGCACGAGTCCTGCTAGATTGCTGCAGCGCGCGGCGGCCTCGCGAAATCGCGCGGGAATGCATTTTTTATGCAGAAAAACGATGCGCGAGTTTTCAAATTTAGCGCAGATCGCGCCGCTCCAAAATAGATATGCATTGCCTGAAATTTCGGCATTTCGCGCAAATTCGCATCCCAGAACGTAATCGTCTAAAAACTCGTTTGGCGCAAGGGTTATTTTCATATTTTTCGTGCCTTTTTACGGGAAATTATAGCGAAATTTGCTTTTTTGGCTGTAAATTAGGTAATATTCGCCCAAATTTTACAAAGGACGAAAATGAAAAAGGTTATCTCTACAAAAGACGCTCCGCAAGCGATCGGACCGTATTCGCAGGCGATCGAGGCAAACGGATTTTTGTTTATTTCAGGGCAGCTGGGCGTTACGCCTGACGGCAAATTTGCGGGCGAGGATGTGAGGGCTCAAGCCGAGCAATCGATGCTAAATTTAAAAGCGATTTTGGCGCAGGCGGGGCTTAGCTTTGAAAATGCGGTAAAAACGACGATTTTTCTAACCAACATCGAGGATTTTGCGGCAGTAAACGAAATTTACGCTAAATTTTTTAGCGAACCCTATCCTGCTAGAAGTACGATCGCCGTTAAAACGCTGCCAAAAGGCGGCCTAGTCGAGATCGAGCTCATCGCGGCGACGAAGTAAAATTTAAAATCAAGGAAAAAAAATGAAAAAGATTATATTTGCGCTTGCAGTCGTTTTGATTGCGGTTTTCGGAGTCGCATTTTACGGCTCGTCTAAAGCTAAAGAGTCCTACGATAGGGGCGTGACTAGGCTAACTAGCGAGACTTTGAAACTTGGATTTTTCAATATAAAAGCAAATGCGGTAGAAAACGACTACGACAAAGGCTTATTTAGTTCGCACGCGGTGCTAAAACTCGAGCTCACCGACGGTAAAGATCCGGTCAAATTTGAAGCTAAAACGACGCTAAAACACGGATTTGCCGAGCTGTTTAGCGGCTTTAAGGCTCATAGCGACGTCAAAGCGCTAACGCCCGAAGCCGCGCTATATCTAAAGAAAATTTTCGGCACGGACGAGTTTTTAAGCGTCGACGCGCTGATAAAATTTGATAAAACCCGCGACGTGACGCTAAATTTGGCCGATATCAAAACAAATGAAGATGACTCTAGCTTTGTAATCTCAAAGCCTTTTGCAAAGGCGCAAATCAAAGAAAATAAGATAAAATCCCTAGAAATCGGCGTCGGTAAAATCGGCGGCGGCGATACGGACGGCACGGATAAGGTCGATATAGAAAACGCCTCCGCGCTCATCGAGCTTAACGACTTCAAGGGCTTTGACGATCTCATCTCGTTTATAAACATACAAACCGCCTACGAAAATATAGCTAAAATCGGGGTAAAGGCCGATAAAATGAGCTTTAACAGCACTAAGGGTTATGATTTTCCAAAATCGGTCGGCATCACGGGTATGTCGTTTCTAGCGCAGATAAAGCAAAACGCAGACGCAAATCTCCTTGATACGCTTACCAACGCGAGCCTAGGGGCGCTTGACGTGGATGGTAAAAAGGTTCTTGAACAGCTAAATTTGAGCCTAAACGAGAAAAACGTAAACAAAGAAGCGATGGCGATGTATGTCACCGACCCGAAAGAGTCGGCTCTTTATAAAATTTTGATGAGCAAAAACTACGTGATGGAGGTTAAAAATTTTAGCTTTAAAAACCCAAACGGCAAGGAGCTAAAATTTAACGCCATAGCCGATGCGTCAGGGCTTGGCTCGGAAAGCAAAACGCTGCATGACGACGTAGATATCCAAACAGCGCTAAAAGCGGTCAAATTTGACGGCGAGATAAAGGTGCAAGCCGTGTCTATAACGGAGTTTTTAAGCGCGTATAAGGGGCTAATGGCCGATAGTGACTTTAATCAAATGATGGATGGCATCAAGCCTTTTGAAGAACGCATAAATTCGCTTTTTGCTAAAGAGGGCGAGTATATGAGTGCGAAATTTAAGCACGACGTCGGTAGCGACGATCTGCTAGTAAACGATAAAATTTCGCTCAAAGAATTTATAATGGGCCTTATGGCAAACTAAATTTGCCTTATTTTTAGCGGACGATAGCGCTAAATTTACTGCTTCGTCCGCTGAATGAATTTTATTTTTGCTTATATATTAAGGTAAATTTCTGCAAAATAAAATTTGATAGAACCACCAACAAAAAATCTCTAAAATTTTTTACACCTCTCCTTTTCTTCAGCTTCTTTTAAGCATATTGCTTGTATAATTCGAGCTCACGAATTGAGAAACCACCTTTAACTTTCACGTTAATAAAGCCTTTTCTTTTAATATCGTAAGTTTTAATTTTGAGTTAAATAAACAATTCTCTAATTTTTGAGAGTTTTTGAAACTAGCTCTTAAATTATGTTTTTTAAATTAACACTGTTAAACTAATTAGTCAATCTTTGAAATCTAAACAAG
>CALIWP010000362.1 GCA_938046705.1 uncultured Campylobacter sp.
ACTCCATGGAGCTAGCTCAGCTCGTAACCGGCGGCCGCAAGACCTACGGCAATGTAATTATGGGCGGACTTCGCCGCGATATGACCGACAATGAAATTCGCAAGAGCATCGAGATCATCAACAAGCTCGACGTTCAAATTTCTGAAATTTGGGACGCGGTTATGGACGATAAACGCCAAATCGCGCGCTGGAAAGGCGTGGGCGTGCTAGATAAGCAAGTAGCAAGAGACTTTAGTCCCGTAGGTCCTAATATGCGAGGCTCGGGTCTAAAGCGCGACAACCGCTACGACCACCCTTACGATTTCTTTAAAAATATTGAATTTAAAGTCTACGTAGAGCACGGCGGAGACGTATTTAGCCGCGAAGTCGTGAGATATAACGAGCTAAAAGAGTCCATACATATCATCAGGCAGTGTTTGGAGCTAATGCCTCAAACGCCGATATCAATCGATCCAAAAACGATGATAAAGCCTGAAAATTTCGCCCTCGGACACGTAGAAGCTCCTCGCGGCGAAAACGTCCACTGGATCATGCAAGGCAGCGCGCAAAAGGTTTTCCGCTGGAGATGCCGCGCGGCTACTTATAACAACTGGCCTAGCCTTCGCTATCAGTTCCGCGGAAACAACATTTCAGACGCGGCGCTCATCGTTTGCTCGCTAGATCCGTGCTACTCCTGCACCGACCGCGTTACCGTAGTGGACGTAAATACCAAAAAGAGCAAAATTTTAATCGAAAAAGACCTTAAGAAATTTTGCCAAACGGGCAAAATTAGCAAAAAGGATTTAAGATGATGAAGTTATTTGACGTAACCGAAAAATACGGAAAGGCGACCTACGCCTATCCGTTTGAGCCTTATAAGGTACCCGAAAATTTCCGCGGGCAGCCGTTTTACACCTACGAGCTTTGCATAGGCTGCGCGGCGTGCGGCGTAGCATGCCCTAGCAACGCCATAGAGCTGAAGATGAACGAAAAACAAGACAAGCTCGTGTGGCAGTTTGACTGCGGACGATGTATATTTTGCGGACGCTGCGACGAGGTTTGTCCAACGGGCGGCGTACGTCTAAGCCAGGGTTTCGAGCTTGCGGTTAAATTCGACAAAAGCGCGCTAATACAGCGCGGCGAACTAGAGATGCAAAAGTGCAAATGCTGCGGCAAACCCTATACGCCGGTTCGCCTTATCAACTATACTTTTTCAAAGCTTAGCACGGCAAATTTGCTTCCGGGCAGACTAGAAGAGGCTAAAGACTATCTATATATCTGCCCCGAGTGCAAAAAAGCCCAAGCCGTAGAGCGCATAACTAAAGACGTAGAGGAGGGGATAAAATGAGCCTTTATCAAGTTCCCGAAAATATAAAAACGGCAAACGACCTAACCGCAAAGCTAGAGCATCTAAAAAATATCAAACGAAGCTTTAGCGTTTACCGCATCGACTGCGGCAGCTGTAACGGTTGCGAGATCGAGATCTTCGCCGCTATCACCCCGATGTGGGACCCTGAGCGCTTTGGCTTTAAGCTTGTAGCAAACCCAAGACACGCTGATATTTTGCTTTGCACCGGTCCTGTAACAAGACAGATGTATTATCCGCTTCTTCGTGCTTATGAGGCGACTCCAGATCCTAAGATCGTAGTTGCTCTTGGTGCATGCGGAAGCAGTGGCGGAATTTTCCACGATGCTTATAGCGTTTGGGGCGGCATCGATAAGATAATCCCAGTCGATGTCTATATCCCAGGCTGTCCTCCACACCCAGCAAGCATTATTTACGGCCTTGGCATGGCTCTTGGTATCATAGATCAAAAGCTTCATAAAAAAAGCTACGAAGAAGATAATACATTGCCACCTTCAGTTGAGAAGTCGATCATAGGCGATATTTTATTCGAGCGTGACTTGCAAGCTGAAAGCAGAAGGCTAATGAGCTATATCTTTGGTAGAATCCTTTTTGAAAAATATATGAATGCTATCAAATGTTCAAAAGATGTCCATGACCCAAGCATTTCAAGAGAAGCTGTGCTTACAGCTATCAAAAAAGAGGAAGATCCTAGATATGCTGAGTGCATGGGGCTTTTGCATAATGATGTCTATCTAAAATATGCAAAAGCTGATAAAAGCTTTGCGATAGACGTTGATAGCGAGGTTTGGAGTAAGAGATGATACAAGTTTATAAGCTTACAAAAAGGCATATGGATGACAACGATAAGCTTCCACGCGAGCTAAAAGAGATAAAAATTTTCTCCACTTGCGTGGGACATGGCGTTGGCACGATAGACTTTAGCGAGAAAATTTTAGAGCTAAGCGATGAGGAATTTGACGAGATGATCAAAAACTCAGGCGAATACGTGAAATTTAAAATCGGAAATTTAAGCAAATATTTTGAAGTTGAAATTTTTGCCGAGCATATCGCTAAACTCTTGCCGCAGCTTTGTGAGTGTAAGCTTAAAGAAATTTTGGCAAATTTAAAAGAGGGTTATATCGTGCTTAGGAAGGACTTTTGATGAAAAAAGCCATCCTTTGCATTGGTAATCCTATGCGTGGCGATGATGATGTGGGTAATGAAGTAGGCCGCATCGTAGAAGCTGAGCTAAAAGAGTGGAAGGTCTTTTTTGGACAAGATGTGCCTGAGAATGAATTTTCAGCTATTAGAGAATTTGCGCCTGATATCTTGATAGTAGTCGATGCGATGAGCGGCTTTGATGAGAATAAGATAGAATTTTTCGACCTCAGCAACGATCGCGACTATATCTACTCGACGCATAACCTGCCTACGCCGATGCTTCTAAGCTATCTGCGCAAAATTTGCCCAAAGACGTTGTTTTTGGGCATTAGCG
>CALIWP010000363.1 GCA_938046705.1 uncultured Campylobacter sp.
CGACTATCTCGTTGTTTAGGTTGCCGATTTTTAGTAGAGTGCCGGGCGGCAGCATTTTTAGCGATTTTTGCGAGGCTTTTAGGGGTGAGCTAAGCGCGGTTTTTACGTTTACGCCAAGGATTACAGAGCCTATTTGCTTGGTATAAACTACGCTCGTTTCGTTGGCGAGTTTTAGCGTCATCACGACCTTGGCGCTTTGGCGTTTTTTCTTTAGCGGCAAAAGCTTTGCGAGTACGATATCGCCGTAGTGCGAGGCGTTTAAATTTTTATTTTCTATTATTATATCTTGCTTAAAGCGTTTGTCGTATGGCGCCAAAAAGCCCGTGCCGTTTGCGCTTATATCGAGTTTGCCGCAGACAAAACCGTTATTTAGATAGTAGCGATCTTTGTGGCGGCTTACGGCGTTTAAATTTAGTAAATTTCGTAGGATTTCTTTATCGGAGGAGGCGACTTCCTTTTCGCTCACTCCGTCAAGTAGTTTGGTTAAAAATTCTTTCACAAATTCGCTTTGACTTTTGCGACGGCTTCTAGGAATTTGTCTTGCGCAAAGCCGTATTCGTCGAGGCACATTAGCGTATTTTGCAGATTATCGTCGTTTAGCTGGTTAAATATATTTACCGCGCTTTTTACTACTTTAAGGGCTTTTGAATAGTTTTTTATATGCTCGGGCGCGTCATCCGGGTTATTTGAATACAAAATCGCGTCGACAAGCTCAGGCTCAAGATTCCATTGTTCGAAAATTTTAGCCGTTACGGTTTCGTTAGAGATGCCGACGATCTCGTTTTCTAGCTCAGATAAATCAAAAGGGCTTGAAATATTTTTTAATTTTGACTTAAAGTCATCAGCTTTGCCTGTTTCGTTTAGCTCGTTTGAGATGACGATTTTACCCACTTCTAGCATAAACGAGGCAGGGCTTAAAACAGTAAGCTCGCTAGCGTTGATTTTTGAATACCAGTTATACATTAGAGCATTTTGCATTATAGAAATATTTAAAAAATCTTGACTAGTGATACCGTATGGATCTAAATTTATCTTAAAGCTTTTTTTAACCGCGCTCGATAGAGCAAATCCGCGTATGGTCGCCATGCCAAACAGCGTAACCGCTCTTGATATCGTAGTAATCTCTCTGCTAAATCCATAAAGAGGGGAGTTTGCCGAGCGTAGTATATTTGCCGTTAACATCGGGTCTTTTTCGACTATTTGAGATAGATCGTTAAGCGAACTATTTTCGTCTGAGCAAACGGTTTGAATTTTTATTATCGTATCGTCAAGCGGCGGAAGAGCCTTTATATGTTTATAAATTGATTCATTCATTTTTTACACTTTGCATCGAGATTTCGTAAGTGACAATTCTACACTAAAAGGCTTTTTAAAAAACTTAAATACATACGTTAAGCTTATTTTAGCGACTAAATAGTATAATCTCGCAAATTTTTTAAAAGGAGAGAATATGGCAGTAAGTATTTACTATGACAAAGATTGCGATTTAAGCTTGATTAGAAGCAAAACCGTGGCGATGATAGGTTTTGGTTCGCAAGGACACGCGCACGCCGAAAATTTGCGCGATAGCGGCGTAAAGGTGATCGTAGGTCTAGCAAAGGGCGGTAAAAGCTGGGCGAAAGCCGAAGCAAAGGGCTTTGAGGTAAAAACAGTAGCCGAAGCGGCAAAGGCTGCAAACGTCATAATGATACTGACTCCCGACGAGCTTCAAGCCGAAATTTTCGAGCGAGATATAAGGCCAAATTTAAACGAAGGCGACGCGATAGCTTTTGGACACGGCTTTAACGTGCATTTCGGACAGATCAAAGCTCCTGAAGGCATCGACGTCATCATGATCGCTCCAAAAGCGCCGGGCCATACGGTAAGAAGCGAATTTGTCCGAGGCGGCGGCATCCCTGATCTAATCGCCGTAGAGCAAAACGCAAGCGGAAAGGCTAAAGAGCTAGCTCTAAGCTACGCTAGCGCGATCGGCGGCGGCAGAACCGGCATTATAGAAACTACATTTAAAGACGAGACTGAAACCGATCTTTTTGGCGAGCAGGCGGTACTTTGCGGCGGACTTTGCGCACTGGTAAACGCGGGCTTTGAGACGCTGGTAGATGCGGGATACGAGCCTGAGATGGCGTATTTCGAGTGCTTGCACGAGCTAAAGCTAATCGTGGATCTAATGTATCAAGGCGGCATGGCGGATATGCGCTACTCTATCTCAAACACCGCAGAATACGGCGATTACGTGAGCGGTCCGCGCGTCATCGGCGAAGATAGCAAAAAAGCGATGAAAGAAATCCTAAAAGAGATCCAAAACGGTAAATTTGCAAAAGACTTTATCCTCGAGCGCAAGGCCGGATACGTGCGCATGAACGCAGAGCGCGGCATCGCCGAAAGAAGCCTACTAAATCAAACTGGCAAAAAACTACGCTCCATGATGCCTTGGATAAGCGCGGGCAAACTCATCGACCAAAGCAAAAACTAATTGAACTCGAAACCTAGAAAAAAAACCGCGAAAAGGCGCTCCAAAAAGGGGCGCTCGCGCGGCGGCCTAAAGCTACTACTTTCCGTTTTTCTCATCGCCTGTATCTTGCTCGCCGGGGCATTTTATCTGCTGGACATCAGGGTAAAGGTTAAAAGCGACAATGCGCTGATAGCTAAAATCGAGCGGTATTTCGGCGATAAAAGCGAGCCTGATCAAAAGCAAAATTTAACCCATAAGCCGAGCCTTTCAGCCTCAAACGGCTCCGAAAAAGTCACCATAAAAGACGCGCAAGCCGCATCAGGCGCGCACTCGAGAGCAAATTTGACCGATATAAAGGCGCTTTTTGACGAGGCGGAAGCTAAAGGTAAAGTAAAAATCGGCGGCGAAAAAGCTAGAGTCGAAGATAAAAACGGTCAAAATTTGCCAAACGGGCAGGGCAAATTTGATAAAAGCGGGCAGGGTACGCCTGCAACCAAAGATAAAATCTCGCTTGATGGCGAAAATTTGGCCTCCCGCGATACCTCCGAACTGGACGGCGCAAACGCCAAAAAGGTCGGCGAGCTAAATTTGACAAATTTAAGCTCTAAAAACGAGCCTGCTAAATCCGCTCAAAATAGCGGCGATACCGTCAAATTTGACGCCTCGCAAACGCCTCAAAGAACGCATATTTTTGAAAATTCCGAAGCCGTGATCTTTGACGATACGCCTATGCCGCAGGCACAAAATAGCCCCCTCGAGCAAGCGCTAAAAAAAGAAAAAATCCATATCGAATTTAGCGACGCAAAATATGCCGCAAACGATCAGGCGGGGCAGGTCGAGGTGAAATTTGACGCAGAAAACGCGCCGCAAAACTCCGAGCAAAACGAGCAAGAAAAGATCGAAAAAGAAAAGCCTAAAAAGGACGAAAAAGCTAAATTTGCAAACTCGCAAAAGACGGATAAAAAAAGCACAACCGAGACAAACGAGGTAAAGGCCGCCGTAAAAGCTGGCTACAAACCGCGCCTAGTCATCATCATCGACGACGTGGCATACAAACACCAAACAGACGCGATAAAATCGGTAAATCTAAAGCTCACGCCGTCATTTTTTCCAGCAACCTCCGCCCACCCCGAGACGCCTGTTTTGGCGCGGCGTTTTAGCTTTTATATGATTCACTTGCCTATGCAGGCTCTAGGCGGCTTTAAGGGCGCTGAGATCGGCACTCTCACGGTCGACGACGACTATGAAAAGATCGCGAAAAAACTGCAAAGTATCAAGCGAGACTTTCCAAATCTAAAATACATCAACAACCACACGGGCAGCCGATTTACGAGCGATGCGGCCGCGATGGATAGGATGATGCGGGCGATGCGGGACGAAAATTTGATATTCGTCGATAGTAAGACGACTTCGCCGACCAAGGTTTACGGCGCAGCGAAAAAATACTCGATGCCATACATCGCGCGCGACGTATTTTTGGATCACGACGGCTCAAAAGCGGCGGTGCGAAAGCAGCTAAAATACGCCGTCGAGCTAGCTAAAAAGCGCTCATACGCCATCGCGATCGGCCATCCGCACAAAAACACGATCGAAGTCCTGCAAGAAAGCGCAAAACTCCTGCAAGAGGTCGAAGTCGTCTATTTAAAGGATCTTTTTTGAACGTCTTAACCGAGCTTCCTAGCGGACTTTCGCGTCTAAAAAAGCTACCGCAAAAGCTCTATTTTGAGGGAAATTTAGCCCTGCTTGAGCGTCCGATGGTCTCGATCGTAGGCTCCAGAAAGGCAAGCGCTTACACTAGGCAGTGCGTAGAGGCGCTAGCTAGGACGCTAGCAAACAGCGGCGTTTGCGTAGTTAGTGGTGCGGCCATCGGCGTAGATATCGCCGCACACAAGGGCGCATATCCGCATACTATCGCGGTTTTTGGCAACGGACTAAACAAAATCTACCCGCCAAGCAACGCCAAAATCATCAAAGAAATCTATCAAAACGCGCTGGCTCTTAGCGAATACGCCCCTGACGAGCCGCCGCTTGCGTATAGATTTTTGGAGCGAAACCGCATCGTAGTCGCGCTCTCGCAGGCTCTAGTCGTCGCACAGGCCGACGCTAAAAGCGGCTCGATGCAAAGCGCGCGCATGGCAAAGGAGCTTGGCGTGCCGATATTTACGCTGCCTCAGCGCCTAGGCGAGAGCGATGGGACAAACGAGCTACTAGCTAGCGGCGCGGCAAATTTGATAAACGATTTTGACGCCTTTGCGCTTCGTTTCGGCGATAAACCCGCACCTGTGCAAGAGGACGAGGTGATAAAATTTTGTAAAAACGGCGCGAGTCTCGATGCGGCCTTAGCAAAATTCGGCGATAAAATTTACGAATACGAACTCGAAGGCAAACTGCGAATATCTGGACTTACGGTATTTGCGGAGTAAAATTTAGCGTTAAATTTATGCCGCGCAAGTTTTTGTTAAAACGGCGGTAAAATTTGAAGTAAATTTTGGTGGCTTGACGGCGACAAATGCGTTTTGGAGACGTTTTATTTTGTAAATTTGACGGAGCGTGGCTATCAAATTTGAGCTTGCCCGCCGTCAAATTTATCGCTAAATTTGAGAAAATTTAAAGGACGAAAATGATCATAATGGCCATCGACGTGGGGCTAAAACGTATCGGCGTGGCGCTAGCCGTCGGGCAAACCGTGATGCCGCAAACGCCCGTACTGCGCAAAAACCGCAATCAAGCCGCGCGCGACGTTAGCGCCGTTTTGCGCGAATACGGGGCAAAAAAGCTAGTCGTGGGCGTGCCGCTTGGGGGATCTAGCGAGGACGAGATGCGGCGGCGGATCGCGCACTTCGTGTCGCTGCTCGAATTTGACGGCGAGGTGGTCTATCAGGACGAGGCGATGAGTAGCTTTGAGGCGAGCGAAATTTACGCCGATGGCAGGCGCGACGGACGGCTAGATAGCATCGCGGCGATGATTATTTTAAAGCGGTATTTGGGGCTTTGAGGCGGTTGGCAAAATTTGGCGCGCGGTAAAAGGGCGGCAAATTTGAGTTTTGCGCCAGAGTTACGCCCGGGCCGTCTCGGCCGATCGTTACCTCGTATAGAGTGAGTAAAATTTGAGTCAAATTTACGGCTCGGCGCTAAATTTAGCCGAGATTAAAAATTAAAAGCGACTTGAGCGGCAGATTTGCAAGTTAAATTTGATCGCATAGACTGGGCGCGCTACGACTCGGAGTCAAATTTTATCCAAACCTAGCCCCCCGATCAGCTATAGCTCCGTATCCAGTCATCTAAAAAACGCATTTGCTCTGCTGTGTGAAACCAGTGTTCGCCATTTTTCATAACGGTAAGCGTTGCGCCGATTTGGTTTGCAAACTCGCAAATCGTTTCAAAAGAGGTTAGATCATCCTTTTCGCCGTATAAAATATGCGTCGGCGCTGTCCAGCAGATAGGATGCTCTCTGGCGTAGCAAAGGTATTTCCACGAAAGTTTTTCTCCGCATTCCGTGTCCAGCTCGCCCCTATCTCGCAGCTCATCTTCGCTCACGCGCACCTGCGACATCATTTTTTCGATTAAAATTTGCATATTTACGATCGGCGAAATAAAATACGCCTTTTTGATACGCATGTCCTGCAGGGCGTGCATGGCAAAAAACGCGCCGATACTGTTTGCAACGATCGTTACGGATTTGTGGCTTTCAAGGATAAGCTCAAAATAACGCACAAATTCCTCCTTCGCTTCCCACGGCGTGCGAGCCTCGTAATCAAGTCCCAGCACGTCGCTATTCGCAAAAAACTGTTGAAAATGAACCGCTTCTTGCGCGCTTCCGCCTTTACCGTGTATGTACACGACTATATCTTTCATGATTTTTCCTTTTTTGTGGCCGCTAAAATTTAGCTTTGCAGTAAGCGGACGGACAAAATAAAGCGCGCTTTAGAGCCGTTTGCTCTAAAATTTGAGCAGTCCGTCCTCGTCAAATTTAAAATCAGGCCCCCAAGCCACCTCCCAGTAGTATCCGTCCGGATCGGCAAAATACGCGTGGT
>CALIWP010000364.1 GCA_938046705.1 uncultured Campylobacter sp.
CGCCATATTATCAAAACGTCTTTTTTGGTTTATACAAGGGATTTTTAGCGAGGTTTACACCTTAGGCGTATTGTTTGTAAATTTTAGACTCTTTGAGCTCTTTTAGCGTCTCTTCTATTTCGTAGTTTAGCGCGCTTTGCGTTTCGTCGCTCAAATTTACGCGCATTTTTATTTTATTTGGGAGGTTATAGAGCCTATTTGACAGCGTCGAGGCTATATCGCTCAGATCCTTTTCTAGCTTAAAAATAGGCACTACTTCGCCCTTTTTTTCGGCCAAAATCAGCTTTTTTATCTCGGCATCCGCAAATTCTTTCTGTGCCCTAGCTTCGGTTAGCCCGTAGGTGCTCGTGGCGTTTGCGATTTTGTATTCGATGTAGCTTTGGACGCACTCCTTTAGATCCCATTTGTTGCGCCCAATCTTGGTTATCACGCCCTCGTTTTCTAGATCTTGGATACGCCGCTGAGTAAGGGATAAAATATCGCTTAGCTCTTTAGTCGTCACGTCCATTTTAACTCCTTAGCGCATGGTAGCGACATAGATGTCATTAGCATGCGTCGTCCGATTTTGTAAAAAGCGATAATTCGCTTTCGCATTTTGCTTTTAGTGCGCGTTTTTGCTCTGCGATGCTTTGGATGTGGTGCTTTAGTTTGAGGTTGCCTTTGGCGAAATTCTCTATGATGAGATCTATCATGTCGCTCTTCTTCATCTCGTAAGCTTCGCAAAGCAGCTCAAAAGTGGATGCGTTGTCAATGCTGATCGTAAAATCGTATCGCGTTTTTTTGATCTTTAGATTATCATGGACTTTTATCATCTCTTGCCCTTTAACGCCAAATTTAGCATTTTTGCGCCGGCATAAGCTAAAAGCGTAATGTCTAGCGCCTCGTTTCGATCCCTAGTTTTTATCCATCGCAGTTTTAAATACCCGTTTTTGTCTTTGGTTTTTTCTATTTTTTCAGACGTAAGCTGTTTAAAAAACTCCTCTTTATAGCTCTCGCTAAAGTGAAAATAGCCTGGCCCCGCCTCATCGATACGTAGCAATCGGTAGAGCTCGTTTTTGCCCGCATACGTTCCAATCGGCATAAATTTTACGCCTCTTTGGATAATTTTGATCTTATTTAAAAACGCCGCTTTGCCGCTTTGCTCGCTAAGGCCTTTTGTAGCGATGAAGTTTTTATTTAGGCTAACTAGGCGATAAGCCCGTTCGGTATTAAAACCGCTATCGATTAGAGCAAGCGAGATAACAAGACTTCTGCCGTCTTCTTTTTTAAATTTCTTACAAAGATATTTATACGTATCCGCCCAAACTTTATCCTGGTCGGTATTACCCCAAATTTGAACGTGCTCGATACAATAGGCTTCTAGCCCTCTACCCCAGCCGATGAAGTTTATCTCGGTGCGGTTGTCTTGAATACGCCGGCGGTGATAAATTTAACCTCAGCCGGTAGGTTTTGATCGCTGTAACTCTCAATTCTGTTTAGGAACTCGTTTTCGTCAATCTTGATCGCCGGCGGCTCGAAGCTCTCGCATTTAATGGTATTGATAAAAGTTTGAAGCTTAAGGTGATTGTCTTTTGAACGATACCAATCCTTGACGACGTCCTCCATTGTGTAAAAAGGGCTATAAAGCGCATTTAGGAAAAATCCTGCGACGTCCGAGCGCGGATTACCTGCGATCCACTCGCCGCCCTTTACCGCCTCGTTTTTTTGCTGCTCAGTTAAAAGCGCGCCGCATTCGCAGCACTGATAGCGCGCGCTCTCAAAGATCGGCGCGTCGCTCTCGTCTTTATCCCACGCTAAAAACTCAAATTTCATCGTTTGAGCAAAACCGCACTCCGGGCATTTGATATAAAATTTGCGCTGATCGCTGAGCTCGTATTCACCCTCTATCGTTGAGCTGCCCTTGACCGTCGGCGTCGAGCTTATAATGATTTTGCGGTCAAAAAACGTTTTTGTGCGCTTTTCGGCTAGCTCGATACTATCGCCCTCTTTGGTAGGCTCGCATCGGTCGGCCTCATCCACTAGCAAAATCTTAATCGGCTTACTTGCTAGTTTGCTTGGGCTATTTGAGCCCACCAGCGCGAGGTTGCCGCCTTTAAAATTTTTGATTAGGATCGTATTGTTTGCCTCGTTTGAGTTTATGAGCTCATCTAAAACCCTGCAATCTCGAAACATCGGAGCTAAACGGCGTTTTGAATAGTCCTCGGCGTCCGTATCGTTTGGGAGCAAAAATAAAATAGTGCTGGGCTCTTGATGGATAAAATAACCGATAGCGTTATTGATCGTTTCACTTTTTCCCACCTGCGATCCCCAAAGCAGAACTATTTTGCGGCGTTTAGGGTTTGAGATTTCATTCATCGGCTCAATCTGATACGAAAATGCTTTAAACCTTCCGTAGTTGCTTGAGCTCTCGCGGCTTAGAATTCTAAACTTCTCAGCCCACTGAGTTAAATTTAATCTCGGCTTGATAAAAATTGCATTTGCAAAAATATCTATAATTTTACCCAATGTGTTTTTGATTTTATGATTTTTTAAAAAGTTGGTTTGTAGTCAGTGGCTCTGTTGATGTCTTTATTTTAGCGTTTTTTTGATAAAAATTCAAATAAAAACCCCCTAAAATACGGCTTTTAACAATGTTTTTTATAATTTTTTTAGATGAAATTATACTTTTTAAGTTTTTACCTCTTTTTTTATTTAAATTTGCTAACAAAAAGCCCTTAAAAACGAAAACGAACCCCCTTAAGTTTTGTTATATCTCTCAACTTTTCGCGGTTGCCCACCGCAGTTTAAAATATTTCTCGGGAAGAACCTAAATTTATTTGAGCTTATTTTGCAGCGCTATTAAGAGAGGCTTGCACGTTATACTTTTGGATAGCCTGCGCATTAACGTTTTAAAATAAACCGCTCGCACATCGCCCACGTCGCAGTTATAAGCGTTTTGTGTATCTGTGTAGTTAAGCGGACTTTAAGCAAATCAATAACCCGCTAGTTAAGCGGACTTTAAGCCGTTATATCTCGCGAATTTATCGGAAATTAAGCGACTGCGCACGCTGCCACGTGTATAAATTTAGCCGTCCGATTTGCTACACTCCTACACAAAAAAGGCAATAAATGTTAATCGTCATTGACCGCTATATCTTTGAAGTAAAGCATAATATTCTAAGCATAGCCAAATCTACAAATATAAACTTCGACAAACAAAACACCATCACAAAACCCGTTTATACCCATCTGGGCGGATATGAGGACGAGATCAGCTTTGAGGCCGTGATATTGCTTGAGGAT
>CALIWP010000365.1 GCA_938046705.1 uncultured Campylobacter sp.
TTGCAGCTACGAGCGAAGCGAAGTAGAGCGTCGCCTTCCTTTGCGTCGTGCTACGCACTCGCAACTGCCGAAGGCAGACCCGCCCCCGTCTACTTGCAGCTGCTAGCGCAGCGACGCAGAAACCCCCACCAACCCCACTGCACGTGAGAGGTGGCGACATAGCTTTGCTGACGCAAAGCTATGTCGCCAGGTTTTATAAATTTTAGTAGAGTTAAATTTGCATTTTCAAGATACGGGTCTCGGTGGGTAAAATTTGCAAATTTAAAATTTGATTATAAGAAATCAAGGCGAAGTATTTTGAGATGGATTTGAATGTTGCGAAGAAATTTTCGACCAAAGATAGAACATGTAGTTCATCGAGGGAGGAAATTTCTAGCTCATTCAAAGACGCTCAAAAAACAAGCCTTGCCAAAAAAGGAAAACAAATGAAAATACTAATAGCAATCGACTCTTTCAAGGGCTCTTTGAGCTCCCTCGAGGCCGGCAACGCCGTAAAGGAGGGCATCGAGGCCTTGGGGAGCGAAGTGGACGAAGTGGTGGTAAAGCCCATCGCAGACGGCGGCGAGGGTAGCGTGGTGGCGCTAGCAGACGCGCTAAACGGCGAGTTTATCGACGTCATCGTGCAAAATCCTCTCGGCGAAAAGATCCCCGCCAGATACGCGCTAGCAGGCGAGCTAGGCATCCTCGAGATGGCGTCTTCTAGCGGACTCATGCTGGTGGAAAAAGAGCGCCGAAACCCGATGAAAACGAGCACCTACGGTTTTGGGCAGATGATTTTGCATGCCATTAGCAAAGGCGCGCGTAAATTTATCGTGGGCATCGGTGGTAGCGCTACGAACGACGCGGGCACGGGTATGCTAAGCGCGCTGGGATACGAGTTTTTTGACGAAAACGGCGAGTTGCTCGAGGGCAAAGGCGAAAACCTCATAAAAATCACCAAAATATCAAACAAAAACGTGGCGCCCGAGCTACAAGAGTGCGAATTCCTCGTGGCTTGCGACGTGGATAATCCTCTGTTTGGCAAAAACGGCGCGGCGTACGTCTACGGACCGCAAAAAGGCGCGGACGAACAGATGGTAAAGGATCTAGACGCTGGGCTTATTAGCTTTGCGAGTGCGACGAGCGAGCACTTTTCGAGCGAATTTTGGAACTTTAAGGGCGCGGGCGCGGCAGGCGGGCTAGGGTACGGGTTTGTGAGCTACCTAAACGCCAAACTAAAGCCCGGCATCGACATCATCATGGAGGAGATCCGCCTCGAAGAGGACGTGAAAAACGCCGATCTAATCATCACCGGCGAGGGGCGACTGGACTTTCAAAGCTCGATGGGCAAGACCCCGACCGGAGTGGCAAAGATCGCCAAAAAATACGGCAAGCCGATCATCGCGCTAGCAGGCAGCGTGGCGCCGTGCGCGGGCGGCTGTAACGAAAACGGCATCGATGCGTTTTTTAGCGTATTAAACGAGCCCGTGAGCCTAGAGGAAGCGATGGATAAGCAAACTGCGATGCGCAACCTAAAAATGACCGCTGAGCAGGCATTGAGACTATATTTGCTAGGGCGTAAAGGGTAAATTTACGCTTTGATACGGCTACGGGGCCGGCAAATTTATCGGTTTGCCGGCTTGGTCGTGTTTGATCGCTTGGTATGATTTGCGAGCCTGGGCGGGTGCTTTGCATTTTGCCGCAAATTCGCCTTTCGGTGCGGTAGTTTTGCGGTTTTTTCAAATTTGACATCGCGCTTTGACGCGTCAAATTTTAGTTTGAGTTTTTGCTGTGCGGATTTTGCGCCGCACGGTTTATCAAATTTACAAAAACTTAAAATTTAAAAACAAGCTAAAGCCCGAAAAACTGGCTTTGGTTGAGTTTACTACAGGTTTATTTTTCCTTCGCTTCGATCTCGATTTCTAGCTCGACTTTGTCAGATAGCGTGATCTCCGAGGTATCCAGCCCGATCTCAAAGAGCTTGCGTTTAGTTTCACCCTCTAGGCTAAAGCCGATTTTTTCCTTGCCGTTTTTATCCGCAGTAAAGCCGCCAAGCTCGAATTTTAGCACCACGGGCTTAGTGACGCCGTGCATCGTGAGCGTGCCTACGACCTTGCCTTCGGTATCGCTTTCTTTTTCAAATTTGACCATTTTGTAGGTGATTTTGTCAAATTTGGCCGCATTGAAAAAATCCGCGCTGCGTAGGTGCTCGTCGCGCTTGTCGTTTTGCGTATTTACCGAGGCGGTTTCGATCGTGGCCTCGAGCGCTTTTAGCTCCTTGGCGTTTTTGTCGTAGTCTATCACGGCGTCAAATTTGCCGAAATTTCCGCTTACTTTTGAGATGCTTAGGTGCTTGATCTTAAAGCCGACGTTGCTGTGTGCCGGGTCGATCTCGTATACTGCGGCATTTGCGAAGCTTGCTGCTAGTGCTACTGCTAGCGAAAATTTGATGAGTTTTTTCATTTTTTCTCCTTGTGATTTAGGTTTGAAAGTGTATTTTAAAAAAGTAAATATATGACTTTTCCGCGGCATTTTGAGAAAAATTTGAGTTACTCTTTTGCCGTCCGCTGATCGCAGGCTAAGAACGATCAGGCTAAATTTAGCCCAAAATTTCCCCGACGAAAAATAGCGCCGACATCGCAAACGTGCAAAGCGCGACGACCTTTAGCTGCCCGTCGAAGTCGCAACACTCCCGCACTTTCAAGACGAAAAAGAGATGCCAAATAAGAGGCACGAAGCTAATTACGTAGAGCAGTCTCACGCCCGAGTCGCCGCGCAAAAGTGAGTAGCAGAGCATTAGGCTAGCTCCACCCGCGATCAGCGCATAGTGATAGAGTTTGGCTGCGCGCAGTCCGATACGAACGGGGAGCGTGCGCTTGCCCTTGTGCGCATCGTTTTGGATATCGCGCATGTTGTTTAAATTTAGCACGGCGGTGCTTAGCATACCGCACGCGCACGCAGGTAGCAGCAGCGCCGCATTAAGCGAGCGCGCGTATAAAAAATACGAGCCCAGCACGCTTAGTAGTCCAAAAAACAAAAACACGAAAACATCGCCAAGCCCCTTGTAGCCGTATGCGCCGGCGCCCACGGTGTATCGGATCGCGGCATATATCGACG
>CALIWP010000366.1 GCA_938046705.1 uncultured Campylobacter sp.
GCGGTGAGCTTTATGAGCGATATTTCATCAAATTTTATAGATTTCGTGATTTTGCCTTTATTGACGTAGTCGATGTTCCTGTTCGTCAAATGAACAAAGCGCGTATGGGCGCTGTTTAGATAGGACGCGACGGCGAATGCTGCGGAAACAAAGGCGTATAGTATGGGAAAATATCCCCTATATATAGAAACACCGGTACCGCTAAGGGAGCGAAGAATAGGTTATAAATAAAGAATACTATTATGTTGTAGTCTTTTACGACGAGGGGTTTATTGCCAAATTTCGGCGGATTTCGGCGCTCGGCGTCTTGCCTAGGCTGCGATTGCTGCAGCTTTTGCGACTCATCGTTAAAATTTTTCATTAAATTTTTTACTCCCGTTTTTAAAATTTATTGCTAGCGGCTTGGGCGTTTTGCGATGATTAAATTTTGCTTTTACGTTTAAATTTTATCGTCAAACAGCGCGCAGATATCCGCCGAAAAGCCTTTTGGCATAAAAATCGGCGAGTTCAAATCTCCGATAAGCCGCCTTTTAAAGACAAAAACTGCGCGATCTTTTACGCCCGCCCACGATTTGAGGCTCATGCCCGCTGGCTGGAACTAAGCCCGATAAGGACGATCAGCCCGATGGCTCTAAGTTTTAAGGTCGATGTCCGTCGGCCGCAGTACCTTTGCGAGCTGTATTACTACGGAATTTATTGTCGCTAGGCTAGAAAATAACACCGCAGCTGCAATTTTTGCAAGCTGCATTTTATCAGACGTGCATTTGGCAAACACTAAAAACCGCGAACCCTCCGGCATAAAGCACGCTGTAGCGCGCTCGCTAATTAAAATTTACTCGCTCTCAGTGCCGCTTCGGTTAAATTTTAGATCTCGTAGCGCGCTTTCGTCCGCGCCGCCGCTTTTTTGCATTTTAAATTTAAACCTTGCGGCGACATTTCTGTGTCCGCACTGCCGCCATTGAATCTACTTCAATTTAAGCCCGCGCCTAACTTACATCAATTAGATGAAACTTATGCACGCTAGTCTCAGATGTTGTAAGGTCGCGGCGCGAGTATCGCCGCAATCACTGCTAAAATTTGACCTATCCTGCCAAGATCGGCACTGAGGTTTAAATTTAAGTTGTGTTGCTCGGTAGGCAAGCAGGCGGATGCTCAGTCGCATTTTACCGCCTCGGGCTTCCTTGCTGAAAAAATTTAATGCCCTCCTGCAAAAGCCACGCGCTCGCATAAAGCCGCAGCCCGCCTAGGCTTGGCGCGTCCATCGCCATCTCATGACCTTCAAATCTCGCACTAAATTTGCCGTCCTCGCCGTACGCCTTAGCGACACAATCCTAAGCAGAGCCCGTCTGCGTCCTTTCAAAATTTATCAGCGCCACGTATCGGTACCGCGTGCGCTTACCGCACCGCCGCATAAAATTTCGAGGTCTTATAGTTCAAAATCAAAGCAGTAAAACTCATCCGCCTCGCTCCAAAGCTCCTCTAGCGAGAGCCCGTCTATCTGCGGCGCGCCGTAGAGCTCTCGCAACGTGGCGAAATACCGCTCGCCGCTTGCGTTTGCGCCCGTTTTGTCCGCGCATCTTTGAAACGAGCAGCGATCCGCATAGGCGATGATCATATA
>CALIWP010000367.1 GCA_938046705.1 uncultured Campylobacter sp.
CTCCGCTTAAATTTAAAATTTACGTTCAAATTTGCGTCGCACTCGGCAAATTTACCCGCTCCAAGCGTCAAATTTTACTTACCAGATTGCAGCAAATAGGTCTTTTTGCGCTCGCTGGAGCTGCCGATATTTAGCGCGAGACGGTATTTTGTTATCGTGCGGCGGACGACCTCGACGTTAAATTCCTTCTTTATAAACTCCAAAATTTTCAGATCGCTGAGCGGCTTGGCGGGATTTTCGTTTCGGACGAGATTTGCTACGAAGTCCTTGATGGCCTTGTTTGAGACGTCCTCGTCGATCGCGGCGGAGAAAAAGCTCTTTATAGGCACCAGTCCGCGCGAACACTCGAGGTATTTATTTGAGATGCCACGCGAGATAGTTGATGGGTTTCGCCCCAAATCCTCGGCGATGTCCTTTAGCCGCATGGGCTTGATGTCGCCACCAAAAAAGTAATCGTACTGATACTCCACCAGCATAAGGGCGATCTTTCGCAGCGTGGCTTTTCGCATGTCAAGCGCGTCTATGAGGTCTTTTGCCTCTTTTACGCGCGAGGCGACGAAGCTTTCTTTTTCGTCCAGCCCCTCGACGTCGATGACGATCTCTGGGTAAAAGTCATCGTTGATCCTCACCTCGATACCGCCCGAGCTCGTGTCGATGACGATATCCGGGATGATCGCAGCAGCTTCGCTCATATACTCGATCGCGGGCGGATTTTTTAGCCTTTTGATGACGGCTAGAGCTTCATTATAGAGCGGGATTTTGCGCATTTGGGAGAGATTTTCGAAATTTAACGCAAGCTTTTTGGCGCTTTCAAAGAGCTTCTCGTCCAAATTTAGCTCCTCAAGCTGAAACAAAAAGCTCTCCTTATAGTCCTTTGCGCCGATGCCTGCGGGCTCGAGGTAGGCAAAGCGCTTGCGCACCGACTCGATCTCCGCCTCGCTAAATTCGTCAAAGACTTCAGGCTCGTAGTAGCCCTCCTCGTTTATACACTCGATGATTTTCATCGCGATTTTTTGGGATTTTTCAGTCGGAAACAGCGGCTTATCTATCTGCTCGATTAGCTTGTCGTAAAGCCCGGTTTTAGCCACGCTAAAGCTTTCTATGCTGTCGGTTACGCTGTTTTTTGATATTTCTTTGAAGAAATTTTTATCTTTTTTGGAAGGCGCGGCGCTTGGCAGCTCGCTCAAATTTCGCTGCCGCACGCTAGCGAATGGATTATCCGCCAAAAACGGCTCAAGCGTCTCCTTTAGCTCCTCGACGCTGCTGCTTAGTATCGGCAGCCACGAGCGCAACGTGTGCGAGAGCTTATTTTTGGGAGCTTGAGTTTGCTTTAGCATTATTCTACAAATTTAAACTCTTCGCCCAGATAGTGGGTGCGCACGAGTTTGTTGTTCGCGACTTCGTTCGCGCTACCGCTAGCTAGCAGGCTACCGTCCTTGATCACGTAGGCGCGATCGCAGATAGCTAGCGTCTCGCGAACGTTGTGGTCGGTGATGAGCACGCCGATACCGAGCTTTTTTAGATCTCTAACGATACTTTGTATATCGCTAACGGCGATCGGATCGACGCCGGCAAAGGGCTCATCCAGAAGCAAAAATTTAGGCGTGATAATGAGGCTTCTAGCGATCTCGCAGCGTCTACGCTCGCCGCCGCTTAGGCTCACGCCCTTTCGCAGGCGTATCGGCTCGATATTTAGCAAATTTAGCATTTCATTTACTTTTTTCTCGCGGACGGCCTCGTCTTTATATAGTATCTCGGCGCCGAGCAGTAAATTTTCCTCGACGGAGAGGTCTTTAAATATACTTGATTCTTGCGGCAAATAGCCGATCCCCATATGCGCGCGCTTGTGCAGAGGCACCTTCGTCACGTCCGCGCCATCTAAAAAGACGCTGCCGCTAGAGGGCGAGATAAGCCCGCATATCATATAAAACGTCGTCGTTTTACCCGCGCCGTTTGGACCTAGCAGCCCTACTACCTCGCCGCTTTTGACCTCTAGCGAGATGCCTTTTATGATGTTTGTTTTTTTGATCGTTTTTTGTAAATCTTTAACTTCTAATTTATGCACCGTAAACCTCGTATTTTCGCCCTTTTTGGCTAGGCGAGATGACTACCTTGACGCATTTTTCGCCCAAATTTTCTAGCGCCTTTTCCAGTCGCTCGTCGCCCCACTCTACCAGGTGAAGCCCCTCCTCTAGCAAATTTTCAAAAAGTCCGTTTTGTAAAATCGCGTCAAGTCCGTTTTGATAGATATCGTAGTGATAAATTTTATCCCCGTAGCTTTGCATAACCGAAAACGTGGGCGAAGTAACCTCCGCATCGATGCCGCGAGCTTTTACGATGGCTTTTACTAACGTCGTTTTGCCGCTAGCTAAATTTCCTTGCAAGATAACGACGCCGTTTCGGGGTAAAATTTTTACCACCTCCTCAAGCTCGCTAAGTCCCAAATTTAGCTCTATCATAGCTCTTTTACGTATAGCGCTTGGGCTGATTTTGGGATACTTTTGGTCTCTGGGATCGCTAGCACCTCGTAGCGCGCCTCTTTGGCTAGAAATTTGATCGTTATCACGTCGCCGATCTTGACCTCTTTAGCCGGTTTAGCAACGACGCCGTTTACGCTCACGACGCCGCTTTTACACATGTCTTCGCTAACTGCACGCCTTTTTGTTATATTTACGGTATTTAAAAACTTATCTACTCTCATGGCGGCGATTTTAGCCAAATTTGGCTTAAATTTTTAATTCCTCGCCGCTGCATATTAAATTTAATGTAAATTTGACGTTTAGCGCACGCGATTTTAGCGGAGATATTTATAACAAATTAATCAAATTTGGCTAAAATACGCGTCATCTCAATATAAAGGATAGAGAATGAAAAAAGACGTGAAAAAAGTCGTTCTCGCCTATTCGGGCGGACTTGATACGAGCATTATTTTAAAATGGCTGCAAGACGAGTATAAATGCGAAGTGGTGACCTTTACCGCCGATATCGGTCAGGGCGAGGAGCTAGAACCCGCACGCCAAAAAGCGCTCGAGCTTGGCATAAAACCCGAAAATATATTTATAGAGGATTTAAAAGAAGAATTTGCGCGGGATTTCGTATTTCCGATGTTTAGAGCAAACGCCGTTTACGAGGGCGAATACCTACTAGGCACCTCGATAGCTCGCCCGCTGATAGCTAAAAAACAAGCCGAAATCGCCGCCAAAGTAGGCGCCGACGGCGTGAGCCACGGAGCGACGGGCAAAGGCAACGACCAAGTGCGCTTTGAGCTAGGCTACTACGCGCTGGGAGATAACCTAACTATCATCGCCCCTTGGCGCGAATGGGATCTAAACAGCCGCGAAAAACTACTAAAATACGCAGAAAAAAACGGCATCAAAATAGAAAAGAAACCGGGCAAAAGCCCCTACTCTATGGACGCAAATTTACTCCATATCAGCTACGAGGGCTTAGTGCTTGAAAACCCTGCTCACGCTCCGGAAGCCGATATGTGGCGCTGGACGGTAAGCCCGAAAGACGCGCCAAACGAAAGCGAAATAATAGAAATCGGCTACGAAAAAGGCGATCCCGTTAGCATAAACGGTAAAAAAATGAGCCCTGCCGCACTGCTAGCCGAGCTAAACCGCCTAGGCGCAAAACACGGCATCGGCAGACTCGACCTCGTCGAAAACCGCTCGGTCGGTATGAAAAGCCGCGGCTGCTATGAAACTCCTGGCGGTACGATAATGCTAAAAGCTCACCGCGCGATCGAGAGCATCACGCTAGACCGCGGTGCGGCACACCTAAAAGACGAGCTGATGCCTCGCTACGCCGAGCTCATCTATAACGGCTACTGGTGGTCGCCTGAGCGTATCATGCTACAAGCGCTCATCGACAAGAGCCAAGAGAACGTAAACGGTACGGTCAAAGTCGAGCTCTACAAAGGCAACGTCATCGTGCTAGGACGCGACAGCAAAACGGACAATCTCTTTAGCGAGGCGTTTTGCACGTTTGAAGAGGACAGCGTATTTGATCAAAAAGACGCGAACGGATTTATCAAGCTAAATGCGCTAAGATTTATCATCGGACGCAAAAACGGGCGTAAATTTAACTAAATAAAGGATAAAAATGAAAGTACTACTAATAAAAGACGTAAAATCGCTCGGAAAAGCCGGCGAAATCAAAGAGGTAAAAGAAGGCTACGGAAATAACTTCCTAATCGGCAAAGGCTTTGCTAAAGCTGCAACCCCAGATGTTTTGCGCCAGTACGAAGCCGAGCAAAAACGCAAGGCCGAGGAGCTAAAATACGAGATCGCAAATATAGAAAAGCTAAAATCCGAGATCGAAAAAATCACGCTCAAGGTTAAAAAGCCGCTCGGAGCAAACGGCGCGCTATTTGGCGCAGTGACGAAGGATGAAATTTCAGAAGCTTTAGAAAAAAATCATCATTTGGTCGTAGATAAAAAGGCGTTTGACTTCGCGCATACGATAAAAGCGACAGGTATCTATGAAGTGGACGTCAAGCTCGGCCACGCCGTGCGCGCCACGCTAAAACTAGACGTCGAGGGCGAATAAGTGTTTCACGCGACTACCATTTTAGCCTACAAAGGCAAGAATAAATCGGTCATCGGCGGCGACGGACAGGTGAGCTTTGGCAACACGGTGCTAAAAGGCAATGCGGTAAAAATCCGCAAGATCCACGGCGGCAAGGTCCTAGCGGGCTTTGCCGGCAGCACCGCCGATGCGTTTAATCTCTTTGATATGTTTGAAAACAACCTCGATCACGCCAAAGGCGACCTTCTAA
>CALIWP010000368.1 GCA_938046705.1 uncultured Campylobacter sp.
AGCATTTTTAGGGTAGTCCGCTAAATTTACCTATAAATATCTAAGCTCAAATTTAGCTCGTCGATGACGCTAAGCATCTGCCTCACGTATCTTTGCTCGCGGCGAGCTTCGTTGATATCAAGCCTCTCAAAAAGCCGCCCCTCGAAAAAATTTCTCCTACTAAAGCAAAATAGATAAAATTTGTTATCTATAAAGGCCACGCTGGGCGATTTTAGCGTGTTTTTGTAGGCTTTTAGTATATTTAGCTTGCCCATAAACGCAGGCGTTAGAAGGTATCTCGCCTCCACCTTGTCGGTCGTAAAAACTCTAAAATTTTCATTAAATTTGACGTCGTCGAGTAGCTCTTTTTCGCCTAAAAATTTAGTATTAAAATCCTTGCTAACGACGGTCGTTTTGCCGTTAAATTTCTTATTAAATTCGCACTTTAGCACGCTACCTTTGAAGTCCGAATACTTGTCAAACGCGTATTTTAGCAGGATAAATATGGCAACGTATTTGTTATTTATCCGAGGGTATTCGCGCTCATGGCTGATTACCTCGCACAAGTTAAATTTGACGCCTTTATATACGCCGCGCACGCTATCTTCGCTATAAAATGTGCTCGGTCTATAAATCCCCGCCGCGTTAAATTCGCTCTGCGAGATGCCGCCGTAAGCGCTATACGTAAAGCTCTCGTCGATATCTTTGATGAGCGCGAGGATAAAAACTTCTTTGTAAAATTCGTTGTATTCCTCTTTTGCTTTTTCTACTTTTTCGATGTAGTTAAGTATTTTAAAAAGATAACGAGAAAAAACAAGCAAAAACACCATCATAAAGCCAAATGACGAGAGCTGATCGCTATCGAATCTATTTCCGAAGATAAGAAACAGCGTTATGACGCCGACGCCCAAAATAACGTTTATCGGAGATACTGCGACTCTAGTTCGGCACTCTTTTTGTTTGTTTTTGGTTAATATAAATGCTTGCGAAAGGGTCATTTGCTCGCTTTTGATTAAAATTTACGTAAATTTTGACCGAGCGCAGCTTAAAATAAAGTAAATCCTGGCGAGTAAATTTGTGCGAGGATTTTTAAAATTCGGCGGATTTGGAGTCAAATTTAACTCGGCGTAAATTTGAAATCTGCCGCCGTTTTCGAGCGTAAATTTGAGATCAAATTTGACCGAGTCCGAGAAGCGACTCGTCAAATTTGCTTTAAGCGACAAATCAAAGCGGTTTTTGCGGCAAACGCGGTGGGCAAAAGCTCAAATTTGAGCGGTCAAATTTAGAGATTTTCTATCACCCTTTTTGTTTCTAGCGCGATTTCTAGCTCCTCGTTAGTAGGCACGACGAGAGTTTTTACCGCCGCGTCGGGGGCGCTTAGATCGCGTATACCGCCGCTAGCGGCGAAATTTAAATCGTGATCGATCCTGATACCCATGTGCGTGAGATCGTTGCAGATTTTCTCGCGGCTATACGGGGCGTTTTCGCCGATACCGCCGGTAAAAACGACCGCATCCACTCGGCCCAAAACCGCGTAATACGCGCCGATATATTTTTTTATACGGTAGCAAAACATCTCAAATGCCAAATGCGCGCGCTCATCGCCGCCTTGCATTTTAACGACCACTTCGCGCATGTCGTTTGAGCCGCAGATGCCTAGCAGTCCGCTTTTTTTGTTTAAAAACGCGTCTATGCCCTCAGCCGTGAGCTCGCCTAAATTTAAAAGATATGTAAGCACCGCAGGGTCCATATCGCCGCTTCTAGTGCCCATTATCAGGCCTTCTAGCGGGCTTAAGCCCATCGAGGTATCGACGCTTTTGCCCCCTTGCACGGCACAGGCGGAGGCTCCGTTACCTAGGTGCAGCGAGATAGCGTTAAATTTCTCGTACGGCACGCCTAGATGCTCGGCGGCTTTTTTAGTCACGTAGTGGTGCGAAGTACCGTGAAAGCCGTATCTGCGGATATGTAGCCTCTTACAAAGATCAAAGGGTAGGGCGTAGCGGTAGGCGTACTCGGGGATAGTTTGATGAAACACGGTATCAAAAACGACGACGTGAGGCACCTTTTTACCGCTCTCATGCATAGCATTTTTGATGCCCGCTAGGTGGCCCGGGTTGTGAAGGGGTGCCAGCACGGAGTTTTGCTCGATTTTGGCGATCACGTCAGGGGTGATTAGAGCCGAGTCGCTAAAGCTCTCGCCGCCGTGCACGATGCGGTGTCCGATGCCGTCTAGTTCGCTAAAATCATGTAGGATATTTGAGCTAGCAAACAGCCGCCTCATCGCCTCAAGCCCCTCGTGGTGGTCTTTTAGCGGAGCGCACTCCTCGTAAATTTTATCCGCGCTAACGTCTTTTAGCTTAGCATAGGAGCTTGCTTCGCCGATCTTTTCGACTAGGCCGCTAGCGATGACGCGGTTATCCGCCATATCGAAAAGCTGAAATTTAACCGACGAGCTACCTGAGTTTAAAACCAAAATTTTCACTATTTTTCTCCTTCGTTTGCGGCTTGTATCGCGCTTATTAGGACCGTATTTACGACGTCTCCCACGCCGCATCCGCGGCTTAGGTCATTTACCGGTTTTTTTAGACCTTGCAAGATCGGTCCGACGGCGACGCAGTTTGCGCTTCTTTGCGCGATTTTATAGCCGATATTGCCCGCGTTTAAATTTGGAAATACAAAAACGTTCGCGCGACCCGCTACGTCGCTATTTGGTAGCTTTTTGCGCGCTACAGCCGGATCTATGGCCGCATCGTACTGTACGGGAGCTTCGATTTTTAGGGCGGGAGCTAGATCGTGCACTATCTCGCCAGCGCTTCTAACCAGATCGATATCCGCTCCGCTGCCGCTATCTCCGCTAGAGTAGCTTAGCATCGCTACTCGTGGTTCTAGTCCAAAAGCGCGCGCCGTATCAGCCGAGGCTAGAGCGATTTGCGCTAGTTGCTGGGCATCCGGATTTGGATTTATCGCGCAGTCGGCGTAGATCAGGATCTCCTCGTCAAAGCACATTATAAACGAGCTTGAAACTAGCGGGCTATCAGGGCGCGTTTTGATGATTTGCAGCGCAGGGCGGATAGTGTGCGCCGTGGTCGTGTTTGCGCCGCTCACCATGGCATCGGCTAAGCCTTCTTGCACCAGCATCGTGGCAAAGTACGTCCTATCTCGCACGAGTTCGCGGGCTTGCTCTAGGCTTACGCCCTTGCTTTTGCGGGCTTCAAAAAGCGCGGCGGTTAGGCGATCTGCGTATTCGTTTTTTTCTAAATTTATAAATCTCGCGCCGCTTAAATTTACCCCGAGTTTTTCCGCTTCAAATTTAACCTTGTTTTCGTCGCCCAAAAGGATCAAATTTACCGCACCGCTTTTTAGTAAAATTTCGCTCGCTCTTAGTATCCGCTCATCTTCGCTTTCTGGCAAAACGACGGTTTTTTTATCTTTTGCGGCGAGTTTAAATAGCGAATTTTCAAAGCGTAAAGGCGTGATTATATCTTGCTTTGCATTTAAAATTTCATCCAAATTTCCGCTTACGATCAGCTTTGAGTTTCGTGTAAAAAAGCTCAAATTTTCGCGGCAAAAAACCGGAACGTTTAAATTTCTAGCGATTTGTAAATTTAGCTCTATTTCGCCGATATTTGCGATGCTTTTTGCAGGCTTAACGAGTACGAAATCAGCGCTCCCAGCCAGGCGGTCAAATTCATTTATCGCGCTTTTAAAAAACTCGCGCTCGCTGCCATTTTCAAAGGCTTTTTTGGCATTTTCGAGCCCGTAAAAATCATTGACGGGGTCAAAAACGGCTACATTTTTAAATTTTGCTGATATAATTTCGTAAATTTCTTGAAAATTCGCGCCAAGCGCAAGGATAGAATCGGCCATAATTTTCCTTTTGGAACTTGATTTGCTTATTTTATCGTAAAATTTTCACTTTAAGGTAAAACGTGAGAAAAAATATTTACTTTTGCGCCCTTGCAGCAGCGTTTTTGAGCGGGTGTTTACCTAGCGCCGACCCTCGCATAGACATGAAGCCGCCGGTTTACGTGGAGCAGCTTCCCGCCAAACAGGTCAACAAC
>CALIWP010000369.1 GCA_938046705.1 uncultured Campylobacter sp.
GCGTTTAGCTCAAAACCCGCGCGTCCTTTTTTCATAAAAATAGAGCGGCTAAATACGTCCAGCGCGCCGCTATCTCGCAAAATTTCGCACGCAAAGGCAAAGCTCTCGGCGTCCATATCGTCGATATTAGTGGAGATTAAAATCTGCTCGCAAACCTCGCCGTAGCCGCTTTTCGCGCTCAAATTCGGCTCATTGCTCGAGCCTAAATTCTCGCTCGTTTCGCAAAGCATCACGCGAAGCGCATTGGCGAAATCCGCGGCCTCTTTATCGCCCGCGCCGTAGCCCGTGCTTAAAATTTTAAAATTTCGCGGTGGCTTGCGGCGGTCTTGCTCTCTTAAATTTAGCGCGCAGGCCTTTAAAATCGCCGCTCCCGTGGGCGTAGTCGTCTCGAAATTCGCTCGTCCTAAGCTTACTTGCGCGCCTTTTAAAATTTCGCAGACCGCAGGCGCCGGTACGGCTAGCCTGCCGTGAGCGCAATGCACAAAACCGCCGCCAAGCTCGATAGGCGAAGCAAAAATTTGCGGCGCACCCAAGGCCTCCAAGCAAATAGCCGCACCCACTACGTCCGCGATGCTGTCCGCGGCGCCCACTTCGTGAAAATATACTTGCTCTACGCTAGTGCCGTGGACTTTGGCCTCGGCTCGCGCGATAACGCTAAAAATTTCGCTTGCCGTTTTTTTTACGAAAGCGCTTAGGCTAGAGCCCTCGATAAGCTCTAAAATTTGCGTGAAATTTCGCGGACGCGGATGGTTTTGGGCGGGCTTATCCGCTCTAAATTCGGCGCCGTGAATTTTGCCGTTTAAATTTTGACGCGGGCTAAATTTAGCGCCTAAGAGGCCAAGCGGAATTTGGCTCGGATTTGCCGCGCAAACGACGTCTATTTTGGTTGCAGAGATACCGCATTTTAGCACTTTGCGCTTGCGTAGGTAAAATTCGCTAGCTAAATTTAGCTTAGCAAGCTCGGCGCAAAGATAGCTAAAATCCGCGCCCAGATCCACCAGCGCGCCTAAATTCATATCGCCGCTAATACCGCAACTAGCATCATAGTATAAAATTTTAGCCATACTTAAACCTTAGGCACAGTCATAGAGCCAAACGGCAAGATGACTATTTTTGCGTCCGCACCCTTTTGCGCCTGATAAAGATCGACATCCATAGGATAAGGCGCTACCGAGATCACGATGTCAGCCTTTTGTGGGATATTTACGCAGAAAACCTCATCAGCCTTTTTCACGCAGTCATAAAAGCTATCGTTCAGATCGCCAGCACTCGCATAATAGACGCCGTGCTCGCTATCAAGCACGGTTTGTATAGAAAATACGTCGATATTTGAAAGAACTTTCATCGCGTCTATCATATCTTCATGCACTGGGTTGCCCTCAAGGCGAAGCGCTTGAGCATCGGCGCTAAGCGCTAGTTTGTGGTTTTGCGTGATGCTCTCGTATGAGGCAGTGCCTGGCAAAAAGGCCTTTCTACCACCGGTGTAGCCTGCAAAATAGTGCGGCTCGACCGAGCCTATGACGATCACTTTTTTGGCTTCTGCTACGATTTTGTTTAGATACATCTGCGTGCCGTT
>CALIWP010000370.1 GCA_938046705.1 uncultured Campylobacter sp.
GTTAGCATTAAAAAGCCTAAATTTATGCGCTCCCGGCTCCTCGGCGCGCTCTATTTTTTTCTATGGCTTTTGCATAAATTTTATATATTTTGCAGCATCCGTGAGTAAATTTTCTAAGCTGCCGTGCGAGATATTTTTATATAAAAGATGTCTGTTATGCCGTTTTTCTCGATGTCTATGTCGTAAATATAAATCTGCCAAACATCTTTGCTGTGCGTAAAAATCCTCGCAAATTTCGCGCGCGCAGCGTCCGTTTTACTTAGCTTTGTTTGGGGTGCGGTTTATCTTGGAGTTAGCCGTAAATTTTCTTTAAATTCGCAATATTTGCGCTCAAATTTAAAAGTAGCATATCGGCCGTTACTAGCCTTGCCATCGCGGTGGCTACGACGCTGCCGCGCACTCCGATACACGGATCGTGTCGCCCGCGCAGCTCGCAGATGACGTCCTCTCCGCGCACGTTTTGCGTCGGCTGAGATAAAAATATCGATGGGGTCGGCTTAAAATGTGTCTTTATTACGATTTCTTGCCCGCTCGTCATACCGCCTAGCGTTCCGCCCGCGTGATTTGAGGTAAACCCGAATTTATCGTTCAAATTTGAGTCGCGGCAAGCGTTTTTAATTTCGTCGAATTTGCTTCCGTTTAAATTTGACCGCTCGCCCGCACCGTCAAGAGCAGGGTTATCCGCGCCCGAATTTACGTGCGCATACTTTGCGCCCATCGAGTCGTTATTTTCGCTGCCGCGCATCTTGCTCGCGTTCATGCCCTCGCCGATCTCTACGGCTTTGACGCCGTTTATGCCCATCATCGCAGCCGCGATTGCCGCGTCAAATTTATAGTATAGCCCCTCGCCAAGCCCGGCCGGCGCGCCGCGGACCACCGTGACGACGCTAGCTCCGACGCTGTCGTGCCCCTGCTTGGCTTTTAGGATTTCCTCTTTCATCGCCTCTTCGTTGCCTAGCGAAAATATCTCCGATCGCGCCGCGAGATCAAAGTCTAACCGCTCGCCGCACGAAATTTCGCCCACGCTCGCCACGCCGCTTTGCACGCTGACGCCAAACTCGCCCAGCAAAATTTGAGCTATCGCGCCGCCCGCCACGCGCACGGCCGTCTCTCTAGCCGAGCTGCGTCCGCCGCCTCTGTGGTCGCGGATGCCGTATTTGCGGTAGTAGGCGTAGTCGGCGTGCCCGGGGCGAAAGAGTTCGCGTAAATTTTCGTAATCGCCCGATTTTTGATTTTCGTTTCGGATGATAAAGCCGATCGGAGTGCCCGTGCTGACGCCTTCAAACACGCCGCTTAAAATCTCCACGCGGTCGCCTTCGCTCCTTGCCGTAGCAAATTTCGAGCCGCCCGGCTTTCGCTTATCAAGCTCGCTTTGGATAAAATTTAGATCAATACGCACGCCCGCAGGAAAGCCGTCTAGCACGCCGCCGATAGCCGCTGCGTGACTCTCGCCGAACGTCGTTAGCGTTAGTTTGCGTCCGAAGGTATTCACTTGCCCTCTCCTAAAATCTCAAGCGCGGTTTTGGCGGCTTTTTGCTCGGCTTCTTTTTTGCTCTTGCCCGCGGCTCGCGAGATCTCGCGCTCGTTTAGCATCAGCGCGATCTCAAATTCCTTCTTGTGATCGGGGCCTTTTGAGCCCACCAGCACGTATTTTGGTATCTCGGCGAAGCGCGCTTGAGTGAGCTCTTGCAGCGCGGTTTTGTAGTCTTTTACCATGCGGTCGAAATTTATATCGGGGTAGCATCTCTCAAAGGCCTTTAGGCTAGCCGCGCGAACGGCGTCAAAGCCACTTTCTAGATAGATCGCGCCCATTAGCGCCTCAAATGCGTCCGATAGGATCGAGGCTTTTGCCCGTCCGCCGTTGTGCTCCTCAGCCGGCGAGATATTGATGAGTTGGCCCAAATTTAGATATTTAGCTAGCTCGGCAAAGCTTTTTTCGTTTACGAGCGCGGCGCGCAGTTTGCTTAGATCGCCTTCGCTTAGGCGCGAAAATTTGTGAAAAAGATAATCCCCGATCACCAGATCCATCACCGCATCGCCCAAAAACTCGAGCCTTTCGTTGTTTGCACCGCCCTTTACGCTTTTGTGCGTGAGCGCGGTTTTTAGCAGCTTTTCGTCTTTAAATTTATATCCTAATTTCTCTTCCAAATTTCGCATTATTCGCCTTTTAAGCTATTTTTTATCTTTACGGCTTGCTCGCGCGCCATCTCGTCGCAAAGCTCGTTTTGCGGGTGTCCGGCGTGGCCTTTGACCCAGATCGCCTCGACCTCGTGCCGCTCGCTAGCAGCCAGATACTCCTGCCACAGAGGGACGTTTTTTACGTTTTTAAAGTTTTTTTTGACCCAGCCCTCTAGCCACGCATTTACGGCGTTTGCGACGTATGAGCTATCGGTGTAGAGTTTAACGCGGCAGGGCTGTTTGAGCGCCTTTAGTCCCTCGATCGCAGCGCGTAGTTCCATTTGGTTGTTTGTCGTGTGCGCCTGCCCGCCGCTTGCCGTTTTTTTGTGTTCGCCGTACTCCAGGATGTACGCCCAGCCGCCGGGTCCTGGGTTGTCCAGACACGAGCCGTCGCTAAAAAGGCATACTGTTTTCATCGGATTTTTCCGTGATGTGAGGCAAAATTTGCACGCTGCCTAGCTCGCTACACATCGGACAGCGGTAAAAATGCATCGGAAAGGCGTTTTTGCAGCTCTTGCAGACGTAGTTAAAGCTAAGCGCGGCTTTGTCGTAGTCGGCCGCTTTTAGCTTCTTTAAAACCTCTAGCTCAAAACCGAGCGGCGCACCGTCCTCGTCGCTCATGCCTTTGACGAAAAATAGGCTCTTATACTCGGGATCGGTTAAATTTACGGGCGTGTTTTGATAATAAACCAAATCCAAAACGTTCTCAAGCGGCGGAAAATCGCTAAAATCCTTAAGTCCTGAGCCGCTTAAATTTAATCTCTCCATCGCCATACGCCGCACGAGCGCAAATTCGTCCTTTAGGGCTAAAATTTCGTTAATTTTAGCGGATTCGTCTCTGTTTTTATCCGATAAAATTTGCAGCGCCTTTATGTAGGCCGTCTGCGCCCTCACGCCCTCGCCGAGCTCCTGCAACGCGTCCAAAGCCTGTAGCGCGCCCCCATAATCTTTTAGTTTTTCGAAAATTATCGTTAGAGATTTTAGCGCGATTTGATTTCGCGGAGAGATTTTTAGCGCCTCTAAAAATACGCTCTTTGCGCGCTCCAAAAAGCCCGCCTTAAAATAAGTTTGACCAAGATCGGTGAAAATTTGCTCCTTTGCCGCGCGGTTTTTAGCCCGCTCTAAAGCCACGGCATAGACGTTGATAGCCTTTTCAAAATACCCGCTTTTTGAAAACGTCCCCGCCAAAAAGCACATCGTAGCCGTATCTGCGCCCGAGTTTATCAAAAGCTGTTTGTTTTCGTCGCTAAGGCCTTGAGATTTGCCGAATTTTTTCAAAAATCCCGCGATCTCCGCCTTTTCGTCCTTGCTCTTAAAAACGCCCCATGCGTAGCTAAAAACGGCGATCACGAGCACCGCGGCGACTAGCACCACGAGACCGAAAATCGGGTCTCTAAATTCGATAAAAAATATATCCAAAATGCCGCTTTCTAAAGTCAAATTTAACGCCGATTATAGCAAAACGATTGTATAATCTCGCTTATGATCGATCCAAAATCAATAGAAAGACTAAAAGCGCAAACCGATATCGTCGATGTCGTCGGGCACTATCTGCCGCTGAAAAAAAGCGGCGCGAACTTCGTGTGCGTCTGCCCGTTTCACGACGATAAAAACCCGAGCATGAGCGTGAGCCCGTCGCGCGGGATATTTCACTGCTTTTCGTGCAAAGCCGGCGGCGACGCGATCAAATTCGTGATGGACTACGAAAAGCTAAGCTACCCCGAAGCCGTCGAAAAGATCGCGAGTTTGCAAAATTTCACCCTAAACTACGTGCGCGGCGGCGAACCGGCGAAAGAAAACAAGCATATCCTAGAAAACGCAAACGCCTTTTATCGCTCGCTGCTCTATAAAACCCCCGCGGCCGTCGAGTACCTGTACTCGCGCGGTATAACAGACGAGCTAATAGATAAATTTGAACTAGGTTTCGCACCCGAGAGCGCACAGACGATAAGGCTACTGCAAAACGAACAAATCGAACCCAAAGAAGCCCTAGAAGTCGGCATCGTAAAGCAAAACGAAAACGGCATTTACGCGAGTTTCATAAATCGCATCACCTTTCCCATCTACACGCACGCTGGACGGCTAGTGGGATTTGGCGGACGCACGATCAGCGGCAATCCCGCTAAATACGTAAATTCGCCCCAGTCCGCGGTCTTTGATAAATCAACGCTTTTTTACGGCTACCACCTGGCAAAGCGCGAAATTTTCACCAAAAATCAGATCATAATCACCGAAGGCTACATGGACGTCATCATGCTGCACAAGGCGGGCTTTAACAACGTCGTAGCCGTGCTTGGAACCGCGCTCACGACCAAGCACTTGCCGCTTTTAAAACGCGGCGAGATTAGCGTTATCTTGTGCTTTGACGGCGACGATGCGGGTATAAACGCCGCGACGAAGTCCGCCCTGCTGCTCGCGCAAAACGAAATCGACGGCAGCGTCGTCATTATTGAGGGCGGCGCAGACCCCGCAGATATGGTAGTTGCCGGCAAGATAGAGTATCTGCGGCAAGTTTTTGAAAGCGGCACGGAGATAGGCGAATTTTACATCAGGCATCTAGCTGGCGGCTTTGACCTCTCGCGCCCCGTGCAAAAGCAAAAGGCGCTAGAAGCGATCCAGGCCTTTACCTCGAGTCTAAAACCCGTCGTCGCAAACTCATACGCGCCGCTCGTGGCTAAAATTTTAAATATAGCCGAGGGGTCGTTTCGCCTCTTGCGCGGATCAAATTCGGCGGCACGGCAAGGCTACGGCGGGACGGAGCAAAACGCGCAGGGCTACGAAACGCAAAATTTACGGGCAAACTCGGGACGCAAAGACCCGCTAGAAATCCAAATTTTAAAAACGATGATAGAAAACGAGAGTCTAAAAAAATTTATTTTAGAAAATTTAAAGCCCGATTATTTCGCGCGCCACAGGGCAGTCTACGAGGCGATAGCAGCGGGAGCGGATGCGAACGATCCGTCCGTGCGCGAGATAATATTTGAAAAATACGAGTCGTTTAAAAACGAGGAGGAAATTTTACAAAACCTAAAATTTTTTAAAACAAGATTTTACAAAAATTTATACAAAAAGTATTCGGCGTCGCAAATCTCGCTAGAAGAAAAGCAACCGATACTAAAAAAAATCAACGAAATTTTAAAGGAACTTAAAAAATGAAAGCATTAGTTTTATTTAGCGGCGGGCTTGATAGCATGATCTCTATCAAGCTTCTAACCGGCCAAGGCATCAAAGTTACGGCGATCCACATCGATATCGGCTTTAGCGGCGACGAGAAAAAGGCGGAAATTTTACGCCGCCGCGCGAACGAAGCCGGAGCCGAGTTTAAGATCGTAGATATCAGAAACGAATACCTGCGCGAAGTGCTTTTTACGCCTAAACACGGCTACGGTAAGCACTTTAACCCCTGCATCGACTGCCACGGATATATGTTTAAAACGGCGCTTGCGATGATGAGCGCGGAGGGCGCTAGCTTTATCGCTACAGGCGAGGTGATCGGTCAGCGTCCGATGAGCCAGAGACGCGACGCGATGGCGCAGGTCAAAAACGCCGCCGGCGACGAGGATGATCTCATCCTGCGCCCGATGTCCGCACAGCTGATGAAGCCTACAAAGCCCGAGCGCGAGGACTGGGTTGATCGCAGCAAACTGCTAGGCATCAGCGGGCGCGACCGCAAGAGGCAACTCGCGCTTGCCAAGGAGTTTGGCTTTAGCGAGTACGAGACGCCCGGTGGCGGGTGCTTGCTCACGATCGAGAGCTTTTCAAATAAAATCAAAGATTTCGTCAAATTTGACCCGGATATGACTAGCGCGGATATGCAGCTGCTGCGCATCGGACGGCATCTGCGCCTGGCAAACGGTACCAAAATGGTCATCGGCCGCGACGAAAACGATAACGCTAAGCTGCTAGCTCTAAATAATCCAAAATTTACGCAGATCAAATTTGACGAGGGCGTCGTGGGCGCGACTAGTCTCGTGGATGCTAAATTTAACGAGTCTGATCTCGAGTTTGCCGTGCGGCTGGCGCTTGCTTATACCAAGGCAAACAAGGACGCGGAGGTGCGAGCTAGGATCGGCGAGCGCGAGATTTGCGTGAAGCCTTTTGAGAGCAAGCAGGCTGCGCAGGAGTTTTTTGTTAGTTAAATTTACCTTAAAAAGCTCGCCGCTAAATAAATTGACGCCGAATTTGAGGTTGCTTTCGCAGTAAATTTGGCGGCTAAAATTTAGCGATATATCCTTTGCCATCTCAAATTTGGATTTGCTCGCGAGCTAAATTTGGCACCAATTTCTGGCTACTTTGGGCTTAAATTTGCTTGATTTGCTAAAGCCCAAGCTTCAAATTTAGACTGACGGGCAACTAAATTTCGCCCTTTTTGTACGTATAATTAGTCAGTAAATTTTGCTATCTTTTGTAAATTTACCAAAGCACGCCGACTACGCTAGAACTCTGCACGATTTGGTAAAATTTACCGTAAATACCGTCGCTTTTATGTAGATTAATCCCAAATTTGAAATTCAAGTCCTTTGTTTTATGCCAAAAATGTCGTAAAAAGCTCAAATTTTGGTTTATAGCTCAACGCGCCAAAATCAAAATGATACTGGCTTTTATTTTATTTTGAGATATTTTAAGTATAATTCTCATTTTAATATAATAATGAGAGTTTTTGCGATGGATTATCAAGGATTGTTTTTATTGGCGCAGTTTTTAAACGAGAGAAAAAAGGCGAGTCGTAAAGAGATAGCGGAGTTTTTATCGGGCGAAACGGGTGCGAGCCAGAGCAAAACGGACGCGCTATTAAGCGTCATAGCAAATAGCCCTAGAATTCAAGCTTTGCCGCAAGGAAAAAGGATCGTTTTAAAGACTTCGCGCGGGATTTACGAGATAAGTAAAGTCGGTGAAAAACTCTTAAAAAGCAAAAACGCGCGGCAAAATTTTGAAGCTTGGATCGGCGACGTTTACGGCGAAACTAAGACGCAAAATTTACCCGCGCCCAAAACTAAAAAATACCTAAAAACCATCACCGCTCTCGTCGTGCATGAGATAAAAGACAAAATGATCGGCGAAGCTATCAAAAAGCCGATAGAGGCGATAAAAACACTCGCGCTAAAGCTCATAAAAAAGCATAAATACTTAGGAAAGTTCTATGCATTTAGACACGTTTTTTTGGCGCTTCTGGCTGCCAAGATCGCGTTTGACGTCGTCAAATTCTTTAAAAATCGCAAGCTAGAAAAACTGCTTGCAGGCAATCAACCGATAGGCTGTTAGCCAAATTAACAGAAAATCATAAATTATTTATTGCAACTTTGTATTTTGTCGCCCGTCTATAATCAATCGCACAGCATACTAAGCCACAAAAATTGATTACATCAAAACTCCAACGGAGTAAAATTTAACCTCAGCTTGACGTGCGACCTGCTTTTACGATCCTTGTTTCAAACTCCAACGGAGTAAATTTTAACAAATAGAGCCGAAATTTGATCTTTGATCAAATCGGTTTCAAACTCCAACGGAGTAAATTTTAACAAC
>CALIWP010000371.1 GCA_938046705.1 uncultured Campylobacter sp.
GAAGACTCTTCAAAGGTTGAAGTGATACTGTAAAAAGGAGAAGCGGTGCAGACCTATCTTGGAGTTGATGAATTTTGCAAACTTGTGCACTTGGAGCGTGAAGTTATCGAAGATATGATAAATCGTGGCGTTTTGAAAACCAAAGAGGAAAATGGAGAAATTTTGATAGAAGCGAGCGAAGGAACGATGAGCGTGGTGCCTAGTGTTTCGCAAAATTTATCTATGCAGCCGCAAAGCCAAGATGGTATCAGCTTTGTTGAAAAGACGATTGGAACGATATTAAATTTACACGAAAAGGTGCTTGACGCAAAGGATGAGACGCTTGAAACCCTAAGAAATGAGAATAAATTTTTAAAAGAGGCGCTCATTTCGATGCAAGAGCTCTATGATGAAGATAGAAAAACAGTCGAGACGCTTACAAAGCAGCTTAAAATTTCACAAGATGAAGTTGAATTTCTAAAACGAAAATACAAGCTCATGTGGAACCAAGCGGTTGAAAATTTTAACGGACAAAAGTAGTTTATGAAGATTATAGATTTAGAAGATAGCTTTGAAATTTACGGAGTAAAAACTCGCACTAAAAATGAAGATGAGATAGGTGGCAAGGGTAAAATTCCAGCTCTATGGTCTAAATTTATGAGTGAGCACTATGATGGCAAGAGTGAAATTTATAGCGTTTACTGCAACTATGAAAGCGATCTTAACGGACATTACGATAACTTCATCGGCACAAGATCAAGCCACAAAAGTGATGAAAATTTAGAGATAAAAAGTGGCAAATACGCCGTTTTTAGTTTTGCAAGAGAGCCACAAAACGTAGCAAAATTTTGGGGAGAAATTTGGAAATATTTTGAAGGCTCAAAGCTAAAAAGAGCCTACGAAACGGATTTTGAGAAATATTTAAACGAAAAAATAGAAATTTACATATCAATAAAATAAAAGGTAAAAAATGACGTTTTCAGAGATTATTTTGACGTTACAAAACTACTGGCGCGAGCAGGGTTGCGTGATACTGCAACCATACGATATGCCTGCTGGTGCCGGCACATATCATCAGGCGACTTTTTTAAGGAGCCTGGGGCCAAAGCCGTGGGCGACGGCGTACGTAGCACCTTCTCGTCGCCCGACCGACGGTAGATACGGCGAAAACCCAAACCGCCTGGGTGCTTATTATCAGTTTCAGGTGCTCATTAAACCAAGCCCTGAAAATATACAGGAGCTTTATCTAAAAAGCCTTGAAAAGCTCGGGTTAAATTTGAAAAATCATGACATTCGCTTCGTCGAGGATAACTGGGAGAGTCCGACGCTGGGCGCTTGGGGACTGGGCTGGGAGGTCTGGCTAGACGGTATGGAGGTTACGCAGTTTACGTATTTTCAGCAAGTAGGCGGCATCGCGTGCGAGCTGGTTTCGGCTGAGATCACTTACGGTCTCGAGCGCCTTGCGATGTATTTGCAGGACGTAAATAGCGTCTACGATATCGTTTGGGACGATAGGGGCGGCAACATCGTGACCTACGCCGACGTGCATAAACAAGGCGAGTACGAGTGGAGCAAATATAACTTTGAAATCGCGGACGTTGATATGCTGTTTCGCCAGTTTGAAAATGCATTTGGCGAGTGCAAGCGCTGCTTGGAGGCTAAAATTTCGCTACCGGCGTATGATTACTGCATGCTTGCGGCGCATACGTTTAACGTCCTTGACGCGCGCGGAGCGATCAGCGTAACGCAAAGGCAAGACTACATCCTAAAAATCCGCGAGCTGGCCAAAGAGTGCGCGCTGACGTATAAAGCTAGTATCGACGCTGCCGCCCAAAACGACGCGAAGGGCGAATAAAATTTGATGAAAATCGGCGAAATTTATAAAATTTTAGACGAGATTAGCCCGTTTGCGAGTCAAGAGGAGTGGGATAATAGCGGACTGCTCGTGGGCTCGTTTGAGACGAGCGCGGAGCGCGTTTATCTTAGCCTTGACGTCGATGATGGGCTTTTAGACGAAGCGCAGCCAAACTCGCTCATCATCACGCATCATCCGCTCATTTTTAAAGGGCTAAAATCGCTAAATTTGGACAAATATCCAAGTAGCCTAATCGCAAAAATGATGGCTAAAAATTTAAGCCTGATCGCTATGCATACGAATTATGATCTAAGCCACCTAAACGAATACGTACTAAGCGAAATTTTGGGCTTTGTGCCAAAAGAGCGTGATGGATTCGTGCTTTATGCGGATGTAAATTTGAGCTTTGACGAGCTTTGCGAGACGGTAAAAACAAAGCTAAATTTAAGCCATTTAAGGGTTTGTAAGGGGCGAAAATTTGACTGCAATGCGCCGATAAAGCGTCTTGCATTTTGCACGGGAAGCGGCGGAGATTTGATAGATGGCGTCAAAGCGGACGTGTTTTTAACGGGCGATCTAAAATACCATCAAGCCATGAGCGCCGTGCAAAATAATCTTACTATGCTAGACATCGGACACTTTGAGAGCGAGCGGTATTTTGGGGAGTCGCTTGCAAAATATTTGCAAATTTTGCCGATTCCTACTATAATATCCAACTCAAAAAACCCGTTTTCATACAGTTAAAGGAAAAATGATGAATAAATATTTAGAACAGCTAGTCGAGCTCTCAAGCATCGATAAAGACATCGACGATTTTACTCCGCGCCTTGAGAAGGTTCAAAGCGTTTTAAAAGCGACTAAAGACGAGCAGGCGGCGATTTTAGCACAGATCGAGGACGCGACCACGAGCGTGACCGAGCTAAAAAATCAAAAATCTCAAACCAACGCGCACATAGCCGAATTTAGCGCGAAAATAAAAGACGTCGCTAAAAAGAGCGGCGCTGCAAAAACAGAAAAAGAGATAAAAGCGCTCCAGCTAGAAGACGAGCTAGCTAAAGAGCAGCTAGAGGCCGCAAACGAAGAGGTCGAAAGACTAGAAAAAATCATAGATAGCAAAAATGCGCTTAAAAGCGAGCTTGAGGCGAAGGCTGCGGAGCTTGGCGAAAATTTAGCCAAAATCGAGAGCGAAATCTCGGCTGAAGTCGGCGCTATCGAGCAGCAAAGAGATGAAATATACGCTAAGAAAAATAAGCTAGTCGGCGAGATGAATCAAAAAATCTTGACCTTTTACGAGAAAATCCGCAAATGGGCGCACAACACCGCCGTCGTGCCGGTCAAAAAGCAGGCCTGCTACGGCTGCTTTATGCAGATAAACGACAAGACTTATTCTGCCGTCATCAAGGGCGAAGACATCGTGACATGCCCTCACTGCGGCCGAATTTTATACAAAGAAGCGGCGAACTAGCCTTTAAATTTGATAATAATTTATTACGTTTTAGTCCTCGCGGCGTTTGCCTTGGGGGCTTTATCGCTTGCGATTTTAGCTTTTAAGAAAAAGTACAGAGCCTCGATCCCCGCTAGATTTTTTTTGTTTAAAAATCCCAAATTTGACGCCTCGCGCGTGCATTTTCACGCGTGTAGTTTCGGCGAGGTGCGTTCTATTGCGCCGCTAGTTAGTAGATTTAAAGACGCGGCCGCAGTCTCGGTCGTAACCAAAACTGGCTTTGACGAGGCCAAAAAAATCACGCAAAATACGCGCTTTTTGCCATTTGAGATATTTTTACCGTTTTGGCTAAAACCAGCTAAAATCACGGTTATTTTTGAGGCCGAGCTTTGGCTGGGGCTTGTTTTTTGGGCCAAATTTAAAGGCTCGCGCGTCATTTTGATAAATGCTAGGATTTCTGACAGGAGCTATAAAAGCTACCTTAAATTTGGCTTTTTTTACAGATATTTGTTTAAATTTATAGATAAAATTTACGCCCAAAGCGATCTAGATAAACAGCGTCTGGAGCAGCTCGGCGCTAAAAATATCGTCGTTAGCGGCAATATAAAATCAGCTTTTTTGCCAAACCCGAGTAAAATTTACGCCAAACCAAAAGAGCGCGTGATCGTGCTAGCTAGCACTCATGCAGGCGAAGAGGAGCTGATTTTACGCGAGCTAAATTTGAGTGCAAACGACAAGCTGATTTTAGTTCCGCGACATCCTGAGAGATTTGGTGAAGCAGGCGAGATTTTGGCTAAATTTGCTGCAAAAAACGGACTAAGTTTTGCTAAATTTAGCGAAACGAAAAATTTTGACGCGCAGTGCGTGCTGGTCGATACGATGGGCGAGCTGGTAAATATTTACAAATTTAGCGACGTCGTCGTGCTTGGTGGCAGCTTCGTACCAAACGTAGGCGGACACAATCCGATCGAGGCGGCGCAGTTTGAAAACGCGGTGATAAGCGGGGAGTTAATATTTAATCAAAAAGCCCTGTATAGCGCGGTTGACGGTATAAAATTTGCAAAAGCGGGCGAGATAAGTTTGCTTTTAAAGCAAAATTTACCAAAAGCAAAAATAGTCGCTAAAGGCGATGTGAGCAAGATTTTAAAAGATATTGAGGAAAATTTATGAAAGAAGAAAAAGCCTATAAACTACTGGCGATCCAGGAGGGCATCTCAAACAACGAGGCAAAGGAGTTGATCGACGCAGGGCTAGTTAGCGCCAAAGGGCAAAGGATCGCCGTGGCGCGCGCGATGATGAGCGCGGCGACTAAATTTAACGTGCAAAAGCTGCCGCGCCCAAGCGTGATTTTTGAGGATGAAAACCTGATCGCGGTTGATAAACCGGCGTTTTTAACGTCGGAAAAAGTGAGCGAAATTTATAAATTTCCGCTACTTCACAGGCTTGATAAGGAAACTAGCGGCGTGCTTTTGCTCGTGAAAAACGAGGAATTTCAAAAAAAAGCGATCGAGGAGTTTAAAAACTGCCGCGTAAAAAAAGAATACGTCGCGGCTGTAAAAGGCATCGTGAGTGAGGAATTTAGCGTAAATGAACCTATAATCACGCTAAAAAACAGGGGCGGCGCGTTTTCTAAAATCTCGCCAAACGGCAAAGAGGCCTTTTCGCACGTGACGCCGGTGATGGTCGCAGGCAAAAAAAGCCTCGTAAAAGTCGAGATAAAAACCGGCAGAACGCATCAGATCAGAGTACATCTAAATCACGCGGGATACGGGATCGTAGGAGACGAAAAATACGCTAAAAATAAATCCGCAAGAATGTATCTGCACGCCTATAAAATCGAGCTTTTAGGGTATAAATTTAAGTCAAATTTGAGCAGTGATTTTAATAGGCTCGGTTTTGAAATTTCAAGAAATTTTGAGATTTAAAGAGCGATAAAGCTTAAATTTAATAAAATACGCGCTTTAGCTATAAATGTAAATAAAAGGTAGAATGTGTTTGAACAAATCAGCGAGTCGTTTCGTTTAGCCGTTAGTAAAATTCGTTTCGTAGACGATGAAAAAGCGCTAAATAACGCGCTTGACGTGCTTAAAAAAGCACTACTAAAAGCTGATGTTCATCACAAAGTTACCAAAGAGTTGCTAGCTCTCATCGAGGCTGATCTAAAGCAAAGCGGAATAGGCCAAAAGCAGTTTTTAGATGCGATAAAGTCAAATTTGACGAAGGTTTTAACCGCGCCGGGCAATCAAGGCTTTGTCTTTGCGCCCGTGGCTCCTACGATCGTGCTAATGGCTGGCTTGCAAGGTAGCGGAAAAACCACTACGACGATAAAGCTGGCAAATTATCTAAAGCTTAGAAAGAAAAAAGTTTTGGTCGCGGCGTGCGATTTGCAACGCTTGGCAGCCGTCGAGCAGCTTCGCCAGCTTTGCGAAGCAAACGAAATAGAACTTTTTAGTATAGATAACGAAACCGATCCGCTAAATGTAGCTAAGCAAGCGCTAGCTAAAGCAAAAAGCGGGCTTTATGATGTACTTTTGGTCGATACTGCAGGACGTCTAGCGATAGATGAAGCTTTGATGAAGCAGATAAAAGATATCAAGTCTGCGCTCGAGCCGCATGAAATTTTCTACGTAGCAGACGCCATGAGCGGACAAGACGGCGTAAAAACGGCAAGCACGTTTAATGACGCGCTAAAAATAAGCGGAGTAGTGCTAAGCAAATTTGACTCGGATAGTAAAGGCGGCGTAGCTATAGGCATAGCAAAACAGCTAAATATACCTCTTAGATTTATAGGTATCGGCGAGAAAGTCGGCGATGTGGAGAGCTTTATCCCTGAACGCATCGTGAGCCGTATAATGGGCGAAGGCGACTTGGCAACATTGGTTGAGAAAACTAGCGCCGTGATAGACGAGCAAGAAGCAAAAAGAATAAATAAAAAGATTAAAAAAGGGCAGTTTAACTTTAACGATTTTTTGTCGCAAATGGAAAGCGTCAAAAAGCTTGGAAATATGAAAAGCTTAATCGGTATGATACCAGGGCTCTCAAGCGTGGCAAATCAGATAAAAGATATCGACCTTGATAACTCGAAGGAAATTTTGCATATCAAAGCTATGATAAATTCGATGACGCAAAAAGAGCGCGAGAATCCGGACCTGCTAAACAACAGCCGAAAAAGACGTTTAGCCGCTGGATCTGGGCTATCTCAAGTAGAGGTAAATCGCTTTTTAAAGCAGTTTGAAAACGCATCGAAAATAGCAAAGAGGTTTTCTGGTAAAGAAGGCCTAAAGGGGCTTGGAAATTTACTAAACCAAGCTAAAAATACTCGCCCTAATTAAAGGGCTTAAATTTGGCTACGAGCGTGGCTAAATTTAAGCCTATTTAAAAAACAGAAGGAGAAATATAATGGCAACAGTAGTAAGACTAACGAGAATGGGGCGCAAGAAAAAACCTTTTTATCGTATAGTCGTAACAGATAGCAGAAAAAGAAGAGACGGCGGCTGGATAGAGTCGATCGGTTACTACAACCCGATGGTTGAGCCTGAGGTGGTAAAATTTGACGCTGAGCGCTTGGCTTATTGGAAGGGCGTTGGTGCGAAACTTAGCGATAGGGTTGCAAAAATAACTAGCAAATAATTAAAAATGGTAGAAAATTTTTTACTTGAATATGCTAAGCTCATCGCTGATTTTCCAGATAAAGTGAAACTCGAGCGAGTCGAGCTTGGCGAAAATTTTGCCGAGCTGATAATTTACGCCGATAAAGTCGATACTGGCAAACTTATCGGCAAAGACGGCAGGATGATAAACGCGATAAAGACCGTAATCGTAGGCTATAAAGCTAAAGATGCGACGTCATACCGCGTTACGGTAAAGCCTCTTGAATGAACTTATAGAAGTCGCACTTCTTGGCAAAACTGTAGGACTAAAGGGGTTTGTCAAGCTTCATAATAAGGGCGACTTTCCTAACCAGTTTAAAAAAAATGCTATATTTTGCGACAAAGATGGCAAAGAACTTGTCGTAAAAAGCTACAATCACGCAAACGATACGATCTCTTTTTACGGTTTTGAAGATATAGACAGCGCAAAAACTCTCACAAATAAAACAATCTACACTACAAAAGAAGAAACTAGAAAAAACTGCAAACTAAAAAAGGGTGAATTTTTCTATTTTGATGTCATCGGTTGCGAAATTTACGAAAATAATCAAAGGCTGGGTGAAGTAGAGGATATAGACGAGGTTGGGGCGAATCATCTGTTTTTGGTAAAAACCGATGAAAATTTGAATGCTAAGGGATTGGAAAAAAGTTTTTACATTCCGTATATCGACGTTTATATAGAAAAAGTAGATGTAGAAAATAAAAAAATTTACACCAAAAACGCCATCTTGATTTTGGAAAATTCCTAATGAAATTTACCTTTGTTACGCTTTTTGAAAGCCTTGTGCGGCCTTATTTTGAGGATAGTATTTTAAGTCGCGCTACAAAAGAGAAGCTTATTTCGATTGATTTTTTAAATCCTCGTGATTTTAGTACCGATAAGCATAAAAAAGTCGATGACTACATGGTTGGCGGCGGCGCAGGATTGCTTATGGCGTGCCAGCCTCTTGATGATGCTTTAAATTTTTTACTAAAAAACGAACCAAAAACTCACATTGTTTTTCTTGCGCCTGCCGGGAAAAAATTTACTCAAAACGACGCTAGACGTTTGGCAAAAAAAGAGCATATTTGCTTAGTTTGCGGTAGATATGAAGGTATAGACGAACGTATAATTGAAAAATATGCAGATGAAATTTTTTGTATTGGCGACTTTGTGATGATGGGTGGCGAGCTGGGGGCGCTTTGTATTTCTGATGCGATTTCTCGTAATATCGACGGCGTTTTAGGAAACAATGAAAGTCTTGAAGTTGAGAGTTTTGAAGGGAATTTACTTGAGGCTCCGTCTTTTACAAAACCCAGTGATTACAAAGGCTCTGGTGTGGTTTCAGCGTTTTTAAAGGGAGACCATGCTAAAATCAGAGCTTTGAAAAATAATATGGCGTTCTTAAAAACTAGGTTTTTTCGTCCGGATTTATACCGAAAATTTGAGCCGCCAACTAAGGAAAAAATATGAGAAACAAGTATATCGAGGCGTTTGAACAAACTCAAATAGCCCAAAAGTCTGTGCCTGATTTTCGCGCTGGAGATACTTTGCGTATAGCTATCCGCATTAAAGAGGGCGATAAAACGAGAATTCAAAATTTTGAAGGTATCTGCATAGCAAGACGCGGAAGCGGGACTGGCGAAACATTTATCATCAGAAAAATCGGTGCAAATAGCGTAGGCGTAGAGAGAATTTTCCCTATCTATAGCGAAAGTCTAGAGAGCATAACTGTTCTAAGACAAGGTCGCGTTCGCCGCGCTAAGCTATTTTATCTACGCGATAGACGTGGTAAAGCCGCTCGCATTAAAGAGCTTAAAAAATAATTTTACTCCTTGCAAAAGTCTAGTTTTAGGCTTTTGCCTTCTTTCTATATTCTTAAATTTTAAAAACACTTAATCAGGATCAATCCTTTTATCTAAAATTATAGTTACAATACTGTTATTATTTTATAATAAAGGTTGTAAATGGAAAAAATCGTATGGCAAAATAATGTATTTAACGGCGTTACTATAGCTAAGCTTTTTGATGGGCCGAACAGTAAAGAAATACGCATAAATTTAGAAAAAGGCGCTCAAATGAAGGAACATAAGGCTCCTGGCGCTATCATGGTGCAGGTTTTAAGCGGCAAGATAGATTTCATCGTTGGAGAAAATAGTGTTATCTTGGATACACTAGACATGATTACGCTCGAGCCAAACGTCACTCATGCTTTGACTGCTTTGGAAAATAGTATCGTAAGGCTTAGCTTAAGTAAAAATGATGATGCTAGCCGAGTTTTTAGAGTTTTGAAATCTTAGTGTCTGATTTTTTATAGCTATTGCTAGAAGATCAAGTTGGAATAAAATTTATCGATAAATTTGAACATTTAGAATGAGTGTAACGGTGCTGCATAGATTTGTATTCTTATAAAATACAACCACAAAAATGTATTAAGACGAGTGGCTCCACAAATTTGTTTTTGGGTTGCCTTTCATTCAAATTTGACTACACTTCTGCTATTGTGGAAAGCATTTTAATGCAGACAAGTAAGCCCTAAATATGAGCGGCAAGATTGATTGCATTATTTCTATGCAAGCCCTTTAGTATGTAAAACCATGCTGTATCTATTTAAACCAATGAGTCTTTAAATTTTATAAAATTTAGGCGATAGTGCATATTTGCAAGAATTGCATTAAATTGGCTAGAAATTTTGAAACATAGCCAAAATGAAAAACGGTACACAAAAACAAGATAAAT
>CALIWP010000372.1 GCA_938046705.1 uncultured Campylobacter sp.
GATGCGATGATAAGTGAGAAATTTGCTAAATTTAGCGACCTACCGCACGGCGCAAAAGTTGGCACAACGAGCCTGCGCCGTAAGATGCAGCTACTTATCATGAGGCCTGATCTTGAGATCATCTCGCTTCGTGGAAACGTGCAGACCCGCCTACGCAAGCTAAAAGAGGGCGAATTTGATGCGATCATCCTAGCGATGGCGGGCGTGAACCGCTTAAATTTACGCTCCGAAGTCGCGCATATCGTGCCGTTTGAGCTAGATCAGATGGTGCCCGCGATGGGTCAGGGGGCGCTGGGTATCGAGGCTAGAGAGGACGCTGAAATTTTAAATTTGATAAAGTTTTTAAAAGATGAAAAAGCCGTCATCGAAACAACCGTGGAGCGCGATTTCGTCGCGATGCTAGAGGGCGGATGTCAGGTGCCTATCGGCGTAAATGCAAATTTAAACGGCGACAAGATCGAGATACGCGCGGTCGTGGGGCTACCAGACGGTAGCGAGAGTATACGCGAAAACATCGTCGCGCAAAAAAGCGAATGGAAAAGCGTTGGCGCCAAACTCGGCCGGATATTTATCGGCAGGGGCGCAAAAGAGCTGCTAAAACGCGCCGAGGAGATGGCGAATATATGAGAAAAGCGCTTATTTTAGCGTTCTTGACGTCCGCGCTTTTTGCGCAGGTAGATTTAGAACTTATTTATTCGCTCTTTACCGATAAAAATTTCGATAAAAACGCCTATTTTAAAGGCGAGATGCGAGATCGCCTAAAAAATAATTTTTACTCGTCGGACAAATTTGACGAAATCAAAGTCGCCAAACTCGGCCGGAGTGGCGAATTTAGCGGGATATTTCGCGTTTGGCTCGCTTCTAAAAACGGCACATCCCTTGATCTATACATTTTTGCTAAAAAAGACGGTATTTATGCGCTTAGATCGCTCGCTCAAACCGGCATCATAGAGGCGATGATAAGGGGCTATGAGACTGCGAGCGAGGCGGAAAAGGCGCAACTTAGAGCAATGGGCGGGGATATAGAAAATTTAAGGCTGATTTTAGCAAACGATAATGCATTGCTAAAATTCGGACGCGAAAATGAGGCGAAATTTGAAGAGCTGTTTGCGCTATATCAAAAGGACGAAGCGGCGGCAAACGAAGCCGTAAAGCGATTACATCTATCTCATGCGGCGTACGACGGCGGAGTTTTT
>CALIWP010000373.1 GCA_938046705.1 uncultured Campylobacter sp.
AAAAGCATCAAATTTGACGCAAATATGAAATTGCGAGTAAAACAAAGGCTTGATCTTAAAAAATCGTCTCTCGCGAACGTGATGAGAGGGTGGGTTGGAGTGCTCGCTAGCATCGGCTCATCTGCACCTTTTGTCGGGCTTTTTGGGACGGTTTGGGGCATAATGAACAGCTTTGTGGGTATAGCAAACAGCAATAACGCCAGCCTAAGCGTGGTGGCTCCTGGTATCGCCGAGGCGCTTTTTGCCACAGCTCTTGGGCTCGTAGCCGCGATACCAGCGGTTTTGGTTTATAACTATCTGGTGCGGTGTAGCGTTAAATTTAACGCTCGTTTAGGGCTGCTTAGTTCTCAAATTTATTTGATATTTGATAGACTGGCTGCGGAAAATGAATAGCGAAGAAGAGCTAAGCGAGATAAACGTAACGCCTTTTATCGACGTTATGCTTGTACTTTTGATTATATTTATGGTAGTTACACCCATAGTAACTAGCTCTGTGAAAGTCGAGCTGCCAAAATCTGTTGCCAAACAAAAAGAGGACGTAAATAAGCCTATAATCTTAAGTATAAATGATAAATTCGAAATTTATTTGGGTAGCCAAGCCGTTTTAGCGGAGAATATCGCGCAGGTGCTGGATATAAAAAGCGGACGCAACTACGAGGCGATAGTGTATTTTCACGTCGATAAAAGCGTGCCTTATGAGATTTTGATCAATGCCGTCGAGCGAGTGAAGATAGCCGGATATACCAAAATAGCTTTTTCGACAAAGGTTGTAAACTGATGAAAATTCCGCGTCTTGCTTGGGTATTTGCTTTTATTCTTGCTTCAGCGTTGCATGCGGCGCTTTTTGTTTTTATCGCAAATAGTGGCAAGGCTATAAATTTGGAGCAGAATTTCGGTGGCTTTGATTATCCGATAAAAAATGACCAAATCGAGTCGATTATGATAATTTCAGATCTATCGATAGGCGATTTCAAAGAGGTTGCCGTAAATTCTCAAAAATCCTCCACGCCGCAACTTGAAGAAGAAACAGAGGCCAAAGAAGAGGAAAAGCCAGAGATAGCCCCGTTAGAGGAGATAAAATCTCAAATCGAAGTCGTAAAAAAACAGGAAATGCCAAAAAAAATAAAACCTAAAATAAAACCGAAGAAAATAGTAAAAAAACCCGTGAAAATCGCCGAGGAAACAAATAAAAAAATGTAAATTATCGTATGAAATGAGAATTTTAGGTCAAAGGAAAAAGAGCGAGACAAGTGCGTAGTGGTGGGGGTTTGAGATAAGATTTTTCTCATTTCAATGAAATTGACAAAGTGTTGAAAAGGGTTGCGAACAGTTGACAAAAATCATACACTTTGGCGACAGAGGTTAGAAAAGCGTAAAAAAGTGTTTAGAGCAGCGATAGAATGGGCGTTATATCGTTTAAGCAAAAAAGCACAAAAAACGGTTAAATTTTTAGCCCTCGCCCCAAATACGCCATTATGAGCCATTGTATCCGCACCGCAAAATTCGGAGTGTCTTTTTTTAAATTTTGGTATTAAGGGACAAAAATAAATAAAAATGTCCCTTAATAAAGCTTAATGTCCCTTAATATCTTAAAATACCAACATTGCCGTATTATATTAAGGGACATTGTGTTTTGAATGCATATTTTGCTATTTAAACTTAAAAATCTATTTTTTTATTAAGGGACATTTTTAAGACTTTAGAATATCTTCATATTGATATTAAATTTGCATCTAACCTTGCCGACTACTTTTAGTTGATCTATTTCCTCGCCTCTCAAAGTAATATCTTGATAAAAACTATTTAGCGATGTTAGTTTTACTTCTTTGTGTATTGCATCTCTCAAAAATTTCTTCATATATACATCGCCACCAATATTTGCTATGACTACATCGCCGTTTTTTACTTCTGCATCCAAGTCTACCACTACGGCATCGCCGTCTTGCGCAAACGGTTCCATACTATCGCCAAAAACTTTAATCACATCATAATTTTTAAAAGGTATTTTTAAAACCTGCTCCATAAAATCCCTGCCAACGGGAATTATGGAATAGTTTTGCTCATCGTTATTGGAGCCGTAACCGGCGCTTGCCGTTATGCTTTCAAAATACCTTAAACTGGCTTTATCTTTATAAGGTTTATTTACCTTATCTGCGCTTAGGCTAGCAAATTTTAGTTTCACCGTCGAGGTTAAACCTTTTGAACGCCACGTGGCGGCCGTATTCCTAGAATAGCCGAGTTTTTCCGCTACGTCTTCGAGACTATCGACCTTGAAAAATTTTTTCATATTTTCAAATATGACTTTATCTCTCTGGTTGTCCATTTTGCCACCTTTGATCAAAAATTTTAAAAATAAGGTATTTTAACCTTGACAAATAAGGTTAAAATACTATATAATACTTTCAAACATTCGAAAAATTATATCTCATTTGAGATTAAAAGTTTCAAAGGTTTGAAAAATAGTTCTTTAAATTTTCATTGTTAAGCGGATAAATCTATTTACCAAGGAAAGAGTTATGCGAAAGAGAGTAAACAAAAACGGTAATAAGCATTGCGTTATAGTCGAAAATGCTTATGGAATATTCGAGCGTAATGCGATCAATAGGCTAAAGGAGATTCGTCTTATAGCAAAAGCCATTAAAACTCTTATGCAGATGCCTAGATTTGAGGGCAAAGACGCCAGTATCGAAATTTTCGTAGATGAGATACTATGCGCTAGTAATCATCCAGAAACTCGCATAGAAAATCGCAAACGGAAAAATAAGAAACTAACCCCAATCGGTCTATAGAGGCGCCGGCAAAAGATCTGTAGGATGTCGTCATATTAAACATGGCGACATCGAGTTCTTTATAAAAAAGAATAATCCTAGCCAAATGATAAAGAGCGCCGAACCTGATTTCTATTATCTTATCCGGCT
>CALIWP010000374.1 GCA_938046705.1 uncultured Campylobacter sp.
TTTTTAGTTCCAGGTACTCTTGCCTTTCTAGCTGCTCTATGGCTGTACCGAATGTACCAAACCCTTTAAAGCTAACGCTATCTCCTGCAACTAGTGCGTTTTGGATTACTTCTAGTGCCGCGTCAACGACTTTTAGAGAATCTTTTTTAGAAAGACCAGCCTTTTCGGCAACAGCTTGAATAAAATCAGCTTTTTTCATAGAACCATCCTTAATAAGAAGTGATATGCGGGCATTTTACAACGTTTTTATAAAAAATACAATAGTTTTTAGCCGAAAATTTAACGAATTTCACGCAAATTTGACAAAAAATAGCGAATTTTAGACTATTTGCACCAAAAACTCGCTTTTTAGTCCAGTTTTTTTGATGTCTATAAGGCGCAAATTTTCTATATCGGTTTTGCAAAGTTCGCTGAAGTTTTTTACCCCGTTTTGCGCTACTTGCCTCAAAACTATCCCGCGGTATGCTTTGGCATAGTGACTGACGACTTTGCCGTTTTTTAGAAATTTAAATGTCGCAAACGGTTTTTGTATGCGGTAAAATTTCTCGTAAAACTCGGCTCTAAGGTCTAAAATGTCGTCATCCCCCAGCCACTCATCTATCTCGTCGCTAAAATTTTGCCTATAAAATTCCTCTAAATTTAGCCCATTTATGCGCTCGCCTTGCTTTAGTTTGTATTCGGGTAGGGCGTCCGCTGCCGTCACAGGACCGAATAAATTTGAAAAAATCAGCGTATTTTTATCTATAAATTCCTGCGCCGTGCTATCAAGGCTGCGGTAATCAAGGTGCTTGTAGGCTACTCCGTCATATCGCAGGATTGCTTTTACCGCGCCTTTTTTAAAAAGGCTTTCTCGCAAACTCGGCTCATCGGTCAAATTTTTAACGCCGAAAAGTTTTGAAATTTGCTCCAATCCGGCCGTTTGCAAGAATTCATCGTAAATTTTTAAAATTTCATACCGTTTTTCATATAAATTTGGAAAAATAAAGGCGTTTTTATCTATAAATTTATTTGGACTTACGGCGGTTTTTGCTTCGCTCGGCGAAAAGAGTACTTTCATTTGTTCTCCTTAAATTTGGCAAAATCATATCTAAAACTAAATAAATTTTGAAATTTGACGATATAACGAGTGGAACTTTATTTGCTTGCAAGAGCTCAATTAAATTTAAGGAAAAATGCGATGAGAATGACAAATCAGCTGATGAAATTTACGAATAACTACGACTATCAGACAAATATGAAAGCGCTACACAAGCTAAACACGCAAATTTCAAGCGGTCTAAAAATCCAAAATTCTTTCGAAGATAGCAGCGTTTATAACGACGGCATGAGGCTTGATTACGAGGTTGCGACGCTTGAGCAGGTGCAAACGGCGACGTCAAAGGCGCAACACTTTTCAAAAAATACAGATAAGGCTTTGGGTGAATTTAAGCAGCAGCTTGAAACTTTTAAAACAAAATTAGTTCAGGGTGCTAACGAAATCCACTCGCAAACATCGCGGGAAGCTATCGCAAACGACCTTCAGGGCATCAAAAATCACCTAGTAAACATCGCAAACACCTCGATCAACGGGCAGTTTTTATTTTCTGGAAGCGCGATAAATACAAAACCTATAAACGGCGATACGAATGAATATTTCGGCAATGCGCAAACTATGAAAGCTGTAGGCGGAGCTCAGGTAAATTTGACCTACAACCAAAACGGCCATGAGCTATTTTTGGGCAAGGATGGCGATTATAATAAAAAAGTCACCTCCAACACTATGCTAAAAGCTCAAAATTTGGACGACAGAAACAAGACCGTTTATATCGATAGCGAACACAAAATGCGCGATCTAATCGGCTTTAAATACGTAAAAGACGAAAAAACTCTAACCAATCAGGATTTTACCGGCACCGGCGTTAGGCAGTTTCAGGATACGACGTTTTTTTTGCAGGGTAAAAAGCCAAACGGCACTAGCTTTACGAGTAAATTTAAGATGACTTCGGACGCTTCGATAAACGACCTGTTAGAAAAAATCGGCACCGAATACGGCAACACTCCTACTAATAAAGTCGTCGAAGTAACGATAAATAACCAGGGTCAAATCAACGTAAAAGACCTAAGCAAGGGCAATCAGGTTATTGATTTTCACATGATAGCGGCGACGAAAAAGGTTGCGGACGCAGATGCTCTAGCGGGCGGTATAGCAGGAGCATCTAGTGCGTTTGACACTGTAGATAGCCTAACTAGCGGCGCAAATCCGCTCGAAGCCATGGTGCAGGCAAACCCAGACGACTATGAAATCACTGAATTCGTTAAGAGCAAATACGAAGACTTAGACGGCGCCGTTACAAATGCCTACGACTATGACAAGATAAACTTTAAACAAGAGGGCAGAAATCTAGTAGGTACCGTATCGCAAGTAGAGCGCGGCAGCGGTAAATTCGCCGATGATAACACGACTCTAAGCCAAGTCGTCGGAGCTAAAAATTTATACGACGGCGAGCAAGATAAATACAACATAAACGACCAAACTCTAAAAATGCAGATAAAATCCAGAAGCGGCGGAAACTATAAAGTAGACATAAAATTCGGCGCAGGCTCTCCTCCGACGGCTTCAGGCGACGCTACGGTCAAGATCACCAGGCCGGACGGAACTACGTATACGACGAAGGTTTGGGATAGTTTTTATAACGACACTACAAACCCGCCGACTACCGAGGGCAGAGATACGCAGTCAAAAAATATGACCTTTAGACAGCTAAAC
>CALIWP010000375.1 GCA_938046705.1 uncultured Campylobacter sp.
AACTCGCACTTTTGGCCCGTAGGCTCGCCGATTTGCACGGGCTCATCCGCGTTTTGGTTTGGGTTTAAATTTGTGTCTTGGCTCGCGCGCTTGCCATCTTTTACGCGCACTGCGGTGAGGCATTTGTCAAAAACGAGAGATTTTCGCTCGCCCGTCTCATCAAATGCCCATCCGCCGATTTTTGCGTAAAACTCGGTGCCCACATAGAGTTTTTTACGCCACGGCCTAGGGTTTTTATACAGCTCGTAAAAAAGCTCGGCCGTCTGCTCGCCGCCCTGCCAGGCAAGCGCGCAAAGAAGGTGGTTTAGCACGTTTTTGGAGTTGTCCTCTAGCGAGCTTAGCTTTGCTATGAGCGCGTCTTTTACATCGTCCGGCGCGCCGAAGTAGAGCTCTGGTGGATAGTAAATTTCCTTTGCCGCCGCGGCTCTCGCGATCCTTGGATCGTGGATATCCAGCAGGCTAAAAAGCGCCCAAAAATCATTGCAAATCTCATCCCATTTTTCGATCTCGTCGATACGATCCGCTATTTTTAGGATCATCGCTTCTACTTTGTCGGCGCTTAGGTTTAAAATTTCATCCCGCCTCTGCCTTTGGCTGCAAGAGTGGCAGACGCCGTCGAAGTAGATCGTGTTTTCGCCGCATTTTGGGCATAGATGAGCGCCCATATTTGCTCCTTTGAGTTAAATTACGTCAAATTTTATCAAATTTTGCAGCATTTGGCGAGCGAGCGCAGTTTTAAATTTGACTCCGTTTGCCTTATCTATATCCGTAAATTTTTAGCCCGCTTTCGTCTATTTCGTAGTCAAATTTACCCGCCTTTGTCATGGCGTCCAGCACCGCTTCAAGCGGATTTGGGATAAAATTTGAGGCAAGCTTTTCGGTTCTGTTCATACGCGTTTGCTCGTAAAATTTAGGCACGAAAACCCAGTGTAGGTCTTTAAACAAAATAGCTCCGTTGGCGCAGTCGAAATACCCGTCCTCTAAGCACCCAAAACCGCAGACGAGCGTGATCTCTTTGCCGCTTGATAGCAGTTTTATGCGTAAGCCCTTGCAGCCAGAGACATCTAAAATTTCGCAAAACTTAAGCCATTTTGCGTCGTTCATCAGCGACGCGAGACGGCCGCCTTTTTTATCTAGCTTCTTTTGATAAATTTCATATTTTTCGTTTAAATTTTGCATGATTCTCCCGAGCGCCGATAAATTTGTATTTCAATTTAGAATAAAATTTGAGAGAAATTTAGGCGAGTGACTTCTCGCCTAAATTTGCAGATTAGGATTAAAAGCGAAATTTAGCATCATCGTCCGTCAAATTTCGCCCATTAATTTACTCCACTGTCACGCTTTTAGCGAGGTTTCGCGGCATATCCACGTCGTTGCCTAGCCTCACGGCGATCTCTAACGCAAAAAGCTGCAAGATAATCATCATCTCGAAAAACTCGCTCATCGGGTGAGCTTGCTTGCTCGTTTTGATAAAATCATCGCTAAGCTCGAACTCCTCGGGGCTGATAGCAAGTATGTAGGCGTCGCGGGCGGCGAGCTCCTCGACGTTGCTTTTGGTTTTTTCGTAGAGTATGGTTTTTGGCATTAGCGCGATCGTAAAGAGTCTCTCATCGGCAAGCGCGATAGGGCCGTGCTTCATCTCGCCCGCAGGATAGCCCTCGGCGTGCAGATAGGAGATCTCTTTGAGCTTTAGCGCGCCTTCTAACGCCAGCGGATAAAATATATCTCGCCCGATAAAAAAGAAGCCGTGGCCGTGCAAATAGTGCTTGGCTAGGCGGCGGATGCGCTCTTGCGGCTCTTTGCTGATATTTAATATTTGCGGAACGTGCAGGAGCGCTGCGATCTCGCTTTTTAGCTCTTCTTTGCTTATTGAGGCTTTGGCCTGTGCGATTTGCAGCGCTAGCATCCACAGCGTCACGACCTGCGTGGCGAAGGCTTTGGTGCTGGCTACGCCCTTTTCGATGCCGGCGCGAGTTAGCAGCGTGTCGTCCGCTAGGCGCACGATCGAGGAGTTATCGACGTTGCAGATAGCTAGCGTCTTTAGTCCTGCTTGCTTGGCGATTTTTAGTGCTTCTAGGGTGTCGGCGGTTTCGCCGCTTTGCGAGATGACGATAAAAAGAGCGTTTTTGTTTAGTTTCGGGCGTCTATAGCGAAATTCGCTCGCGATCTCGACCTTGGCTCTAGCGTCTGCTAGCCTCTCAAAAAGATAGCTAGCCGTAAGGGCCGCGTGATAGCTCGTGCCGCACGCGCAGATCACGATATCGTCGATATTGCGTAGATACTCGTCGGTCAAATTTTCAAGACCTACTGCATCCTCTTTGACGCGTCCCATTAGCGTTTCTGAGACTACCGCGCTTTGCTCATAGATCTCTTTTTCCATAAAAAACCTATAGCCCTCTTTTTGCGCGTAGCTTTT
>CALIWP010000376.1 GCA_938046705.1 uncultured Campylobacter sp.
AAACTCATTCAAAGACGCTCAAAAGACAAGCCGCCAAATTTGTAAATTTATCCCTTTAAAAATTCTGTGATTTTTTCTTCGCACTCCCCGACGCTGCCGCTAAATTTACTCTCAAACTGCGATCTATTAAACGTCCGCTGACGCTTGGCCAGCTGCGCCGTGTGCGTGCATATGAGCTCCTCCAGCTCGGTCTGGGTTTTGATCTCGCCTCGCAAAAACTCGCCGCACTCTTTTAGACCGACCGAGTTTAGCGGCTTTGGTCGCTGCGGATACCGCGCAAACAGCTCCCGCGCTTCGTCCAGCAAACCCTGCTCAAACATCGCTCGCGTGCGCTCTTTGATGCGTCCTCTTAGCTCGTCCCTATCCCAGCTAAGCTCGAAAATCGCCAAATTTGACGCGACGGGAGCTAGGGTATTTTCGCGCAGATACGAGCTCGGGGTCTCATCGCGCCCGCTAGAGCGCAAAAATGAGTGGATATCAAACCACTTTTGCAAGCGGTAGGTATCGTTTGCGCTAAATTTGGCGGCAAATTCGGGATCGAGGCTTGAAACTAGCTCATAAATTTGAGCGTTGCTTAGGCCGCTCTCTACGCGCTCAAATTTAGGCGTGAGACCCGATAGCAGCGCCTTTAGATAAAATCCGCTGCCGCCGGTTATAAATAAATTTTTACCGTTTTTTTGCGCAAATTCGCGAGCCGTTTTATAAACATCAAAAAACATACCGACGTCAAAATGCTCATCAGGCATCAGCAAATTTACCCCAAAATGCGGCACCGAGGCTAGCTCGGCTGCGCTGGGCTTGGCGCTTGCTATATCGATAAATTTATAAACGCAAAGCGAATCAAGACTCAGAATCACTCCGTTAAATTCGCTTGCTAGCTTTAGCGCGAGCGCCGTTTTGCCGCTAGCTGTGGTGCCGATAAGGGCGAGTTCTTTCATAAAAATGCCTTAAAATTCGTAAATCGACTCAAATTTTATCACAATTTACGCTTTTATAAGATAAAATAAAGCAAAAATTTCAGGAAGATTATGCAAAAATTTATAAATATTTTAAAAGATATTAACGAACTAATCGTCTTTAAGCACTCGGTTTTTGCGCTGCCTTTTATATTTACCGCGATGATAACGGCGAGCGCGCAGGTAAACGGCACGGCTTGGTTTGGCTGGAAGCTACTTATTTTGGGCGTTCTTTGCGCGGTTTCGGCGCGAAATTTTGCGATGGCGTTTAACCGCTACAAGGACGAGGATATCGACAAGCTAAACCCGCGCACGGCAAATCGCCCGAGCGTGGACGGACGTATCGGCAGGACGAATTTGCAAATTTTTATCGCGGCAAACGCCGCCATTTTCGTGCTCGTCGCCTATCTCGTAAACGAGCTTGCGTTTTGGCTGAGCTTTCCGATCCTAGCCGTACTTGGCGGATATTCGCTTTTTAAGCGCTTTAGCGAGCTAGCGCACTTAGTCCTTGGCCTCTCGCTAGGCCTTGCGCCGATAGCCGGAGCCGTCGCCGTTGCGGGCGAGATACCGCTTTTTAGCGTGCTGCTCTGCCTTGGCGTGATGTTTTGGGTGGCGGGATTTGACCTGCTTTATTCGCTTCAGGATATCAAATTTGACCGCGAGCACGGACTTTTTAGCATCCCTAGCGTTTACGGCGAAAAGGCTACGATGTTTATCTCTGTGATCTTTCATGCTACGGCCGTGATCTTTTGGCTACTTTTTGCGTGGGCTGGGGGGCTTGGCTCGGCGGCATATGCTGGCATTTTGCTCTGCGGGGGCGTCCTAATAGCCGAGCACCGCATCGTTAAGCGGGATTTTAGCAAGATAGATCGCGCGTTTTTCACGCTAAACGGTTATCTGGGCATACTTTTTTTCGTTTTCGTCTGGGCTAGCTTATGAGACTGGTTCCGGCAAATTTAGACATAGTTTTTGAGGAAATCGGCGAGCGAGAGAGCGAGTTTTTGCGCGAATTCGACAAACTAAGCGGCAACGAGGACGATCCGCTGGGAGCATGGATGAAGCGCGCCAAAGCAAAGGGCGACACGAAAGAAAGCGATCAGGTGATACTAACGCTACTTGTCGAGCTTCACCGCAAATTTGACGAGCTAAACGCCTACATAAAAAATGAAAAATTCATAAAACTCGAGCTTGCGCAATCTAGCGTACTAGACGGGATAAATTTTGAAAATTTTAGGATAAAAGAGGCTAAATTTAAAAACGGCGCCGGATACTACGGACGCATTTTTATGCCTATTTTTCCAAAGCGAGACGTGGCGATATTTTTTGAAGCGCTAGATGAAAAAACCGCCAAAATCACGCGCATAAACGAGAGCGACGAGAGCGACTACAACGGCTACGTAACAGCCAGAGAGCGCGCAATGATAAGAGAACTAAAGGAGATGAACGATGAGTAACGATTTGATAATATTTGTCATTTTTGGGCTGATTTTGACAGTGCTTTTCGTGCTGGTTTTTATAAAAGATTTAGAAGCCTCGAGAAAATTTTCAAGATACGAAAAAGCGATCGAAAGCCTGATACAAGAGCTTCACGCGGTAAAAAAACAGGTTGCGAATTTTAATCAAAACAGCGAGCCGGCCGAATTTGACGTAGTGCAGCTAGAAAGCAACCTCGAACAGCGTCTAAATGAAAAAATAAATCAAAAAATAACCCCGATAATAAACACACTCCAAGGCATCGAAAGCTCGATAGACAGCTTCCAAAGTCAGCAGCAAGATAGACTATTTACGCTTGAAGAGCGCACCAAAAGCATCAGCAAGATCTCGGCTCCAAACGGCGAGGATGACGAAAAGCGCATCGTGCAGATGTATAGCGAAGGCAAAAGCGTCGAAAGCATCGCAAAAGAGCTGTGCGTGGGCGTCGGCAAAGTCGAGCTGACGCTAAAACTGCGAGAACTGATATAGTGTTAAAACCAAGACGCGAAATATAAAAAAATAACATTATTTTCATACGCGAATTTTAAAAAAATTTAAAGCTTAACTTCCTATAATGCCTTCTAACCAAATCAAAATTAAATGGTTTTGATAAAATTTAGGGGCGAAAAATGTTAATAGACGGGCACGGACGGACGGTTGATTATCTGCGTATTTCGGTCACGCAAAGATGCAACTTTAGATGCAAATACTGCATGCCTAAAACTCCGTTTAGCTGGGAACCGAGAGAAAATTTACTGAGCTTTGAGGAGCTGTTTTTATTTGTCAAAGTCTGCCTAGACGAAGGCGTAAAAAAGATCCGTATCACGGGCGGCGAACCGCTACTGCGCAAGGACTTGGACAAATTTATCGCGATGATAAACGAGCACAGCCCAGACGTCGATCTAGCCATCACGACAAACGGCTTTATGCTCAAACACTACGCAAAAGCCCTAAAAAACGCGGGTTTAAAGCGCATAAATATGTCGCTTGATAGCTTAAAAACCGAAAAGGCTAAATTTCTAGCGCAAAAAAGCGTCTTGCACGAGGTTTTAGCGGGCCTTGACGCAGCGCTCGAGGCTGGGCTAAAAGTCAAGCTAAATACCGTCGCGCTAAGAGGCGTAAACGACGATGAGATCGTATCTTTGCTAGAGTTTGCACGCTCTATGGGTTGTCAAATTCGCTATATCGAATATATGGAAAACGTCCACGCAAATGACGAGCTAAAAGGCATGAAATCGGCTGAAATTTTAGACGTTATCGCAAAAAAATATCGCTTTGAAGCGGCCGAAAAAATCCCGACGGGTCCAGCTAGCATCTACCGACTAGAGGACGGCTATACCTTTGGCGTCATCGACCCGCACAAACACGACTTTTGCGAGAGCTGCAACCGCATCCGCCTCACGGCCGAGGGACATCTCATTCCGTGCTTATATTTCGAGGATGCGATGAGCATAAAAGATGCCGTAAGAAAGGGAGATATCGCGGGCGCTAGCGAGATATTGCGCCAGGTGTTGCAAAATAAGCCCAAAGAAAACAAATGGGCGATCGGCGCTCAAAACGAGACCTCAAGCCGCGCCTTTTACCAAACGGGCGGCTGAAAACAGGGCTAAATTTACGCTAAATTTGACGTAGATTTAGCCCTGTTTTTTATCAAATTTAACCGTGCTTGATTTTTTTATATTTTTATTCATAAATTTGCCGCCGTTTTTCTACTAAAGGCCACTCAAATTTGACGCAAAATCCGTCTTGTCAAATGAAATCACCCTTCAAATTTTGCTATAATCGCCCAAAATTAAAAGGCGAAATTTGAGTTTAAACCTGGTCGAGAGTTTTTTAAGTATCCAAGGCGAAGGCGCAAGCAGCGGCCGTCTAGCGATTTTTTTGCGCTTTGCGGGGTGCAACCTAAACTGCGCAGGCTTTGGAGTGCAGGCCGTCTCGCCCAAAACCAGCGAAACACTAGTTGGCTGCGACACGATACGCGCGGTTTTTACGGGGCATTTTTCGTATCAAAAAATCACCCGCGCCGACGAACTTATAAAAATCACTCAAAATTTGAGCGCAAATTTACGCCGCAAGCCCATCATCGTCATCACGGGCGGCGAACCGCTACTGCATCACAAAAGCCAAATTTTGCTAGATTTTTTAAATTTTGCTCTTGACGAGGGCTACGAGCCGCATTTTGAGACGAACGGCACGATCGAGGTGGATTTCGCCAAATTTGAAATTTATAAAAAGTGCCGTTTTGCCGTCAGCGTCAAGCTCGAAAATAGCGGCGAAAGCGAGGCAAAACGCATAAATCCCGCCGCACTAAAAGCCATAAAACAAAACACTGCGGACAGTTTTTATAAATTCGTCCTTGATAAAAAAAGCACAGAGGATGGTTCGGCGATAGCGCAAATTTCGCGTATTTTAGGCCTTTGCGACGCGGAAGTCTTTTGTATGCCGCAAGGTTATGATAAAATAAGCCTCGAGCAAAACGCCCTATCCGTCGTGCAGTTTGCAATAACGCACGGTTTTAACTACTCCGATCGCCTGCACATCAGGCTTTGGGGTGCGAAAGAAGGGGTTTAGGGCGTAAATTTAGCCCTCAACTTTACGGCGCAAAACGATAAAATTTAATAAACGGAGCTAAGATGATAATAAGGAAAATGTTTAAATTTGAAAATGCTCACATCGTTAGATTTTGTAGCTCTAAACGCTGCAAAACCAGCATCCACGGGCACTCTTATAGGGCCGAAATTTTACTTGAATCAAATTTTCTCGATAACGCGGGGATGGTATATGACTTTGGCCTGATGAAGCAGGGTATCGGCTGCATCATCGATAGCTTCGATCACTGCACGACGATATTTAGCGGCGACGGAGCCGAGTACAAAAACGATCTCAAAAAACACTCCGCACGCTGGATCGAGATCCCACTAAATCCCTCTGCAGAGCAGTTTTGTAGGATATTTTTCGTGATGATCGATAGGCTTTTGAAAACCACGCAGATGCAAAACGGCGAGCGTGAAGTGAAGCTTCACAGCGTCATCGTCCACGAGACTGATACGGGCTACGCGCAGTGCTTTAGAGAGGACGCGTATAACGCCAAAATGGGCGAGGTAAATTTGAACGAGATCGTCTTTTCCGAGGGCGTGAGAGCCGAGTGGGAGGACGCGGAGCTGTTTGAGAAAATCAAGCTAGGCAAAAAAATAGTAAATCCAAAGGAGGTCTAGCGCAAATGAGGAAAATTTTTGCGATTTTGACGCTAGCGGCGCTGTTTTTTGGCGGTTGCGAGGAGAAAAAAGAGCCCGCATCGCTAGATCTAGGCGGCACGGTGCCTAGCGACGTACCTATCGCGAAGAGCGACGCAAACGTGAGTATCGACGAAAATATGCCGCCTGAGCCGGTGCCTGAAAAATGAAATTTAACGAACACCTATCAGAGCTCTACGAGCTGGCGCGCTCCATCCACATCGGCCTTGCCTTTACGCTTTTAGCGCTCGTCGCGGCTCATTTTTGCTTGATAAATTTCGGCGTAAATTCGCCAGCCTATGCTAAGCGCATTAGGCTATTTTTGCCCACATACTACGCGTTTTTAGCGGCGATGATGCTTACGGGGCTGCTTTTGATGAGCGTTTTTTACTTTTATCCGAGTTTCAAAGCTCTCGTGATGATCGCAGTTTGGGCGCTGCTTATCGGGCTTAGCGCGATGGAGTTTAAACAGCTAAAAAAGGCGATAAAAACTAAAAATTTTGCCAATTTTAGAGCCAAAATGCGCCTAAAAATCGCGGCTGATTTTGTTTTGATACTCATTGCAAGCGGGGTGAGATGAAATTTTTATATTCAAAAGAGGCCAAAAACGAGCAAATAAGGCTCGAGGGCGAGGCGTTTTTACACCTAAAGGCGCGGCGCGCTAAGGTAGGCGAGCGCATCGACGTGCGAAATTTGACCGACGGACAAAACCACATCTATGAAATCGTAAATTTGGACAAAAGGGGCGCGGAGCTAAATTTGATATTTTCGCACGACGTGGAGGCGCGAAACAGCGATCTAGCGCTATCCTGGGCCGTTGTCGATCCAAAAACGGTTGAAAAAACCCTGCCAAGCCTAAACGAAATGGGCGTAGCTAAAATCGTCTTTTTTTACGGCGAGTTTTCGCAAAAAAACTTTAAGCTCGATTTTTCGCGGCTAGAGCGCATTTTGATAAGTTCGTGCGAGCAGTGCGGACGAAATGATTTGATGAAATTTGAAATTTACAAAAGCCTGGACGAGCTAGTCAAATTTTATCCAAACATCGCTTTCATCGACTTTGACGGCGAAAATTTGGACGGTTACGCGGGCAAGGAAATTTTGGCAATCGGGCCCGAGGGGGGATTTAGCGGAAGCGAGCGAGAAGCCGTCTCTAAAAAATACGGGCTGAGAGCAAAAAATATTTTGCGCTCGCAAACGGCGATTTTAGGCATAGCGGCTAAAATTTTAATTTAAATTTGATTTTTTACGAAGTTTTTTGTATAATCTCGCCTTACTTTAAATAAAAATTAAAAAATCAGACGATAAAAGGACAAAAAATGAAAAAAGAAATTCATCCGGAATTTGTTGAGTGCAAAGTAACTTGCGCTTGCGGCAACACCTTCACTACGAAGTCAAACAAAAGCGAGATCAGAGTGGACATCTGCTCAGAGTGCCATCCATTTTTCACAGGCAGCGAAAAGATCGTAGATAGCGCAGGCCGCGTCGATAAATTTAAGAAAAAATATAACTTAAAATAATCCTTTGCTATATTTCGTTCCTACGCCGATAGGAAATTTAAGCGATATCTCGCTTCGCGCTTTGAGCGTTTTGCACGAATGCGAGATACTCTTTTGCGAAGATACCAGAGTCGCAAAATCCCTCATAAACCTACTAAATACGCGTTTTGACGCAAATATAAATATACAAAAATTTATCCCGCTACACACGCATAACGAAGATGAAATTTTATCTAAAATCGAGCTTGAGATTTTTGATAAAAACGTAGCGTTTTTAAGCGATGCAGGCATGCCTGGAATCAGCGATCCGGGAGCTGCGCTCGTAAATTTCGCTATAAAAAACAGTATCGCGTATGAAGTATTAAGCGGCTCAAACGCTGCGCTTTTGGCCGTCGTCGCTAGCGGACTTTGCGAGAAAGAATTTTGCTTTCTAGGATTTTTACCAAACAACGGCAAAGAGCGAGCCGCAGCGGTGCAAAATGCTCTAAATTCGCCATTTCCGGCAGTCATCTACGAAAGTCCCAAACGTATACTTTCGCTCATTTTAGACTTTGCTAAACTTGAGTCAGATAGAGAAATTTTTGCCATAAAAGAGGCGACGAAAAAATTTGAAACCAAATTTAGAGCCACGGCAAGCGAGTTGGCAAAAAAGCTGCAAGAGGCAAATTTGAGCGGCGAGTGGTGCGTCGTAGTGCAAAAAAATCCAAATTTTACCTTTGAGAAAATCACTCAAAACGATATTTTGGAACTTGAAATTTCACCCAAAGCCAAGTCTAAACTGCTAGCCAAAATCACAGGTCGAAACGCCAAAGAAATTTACTCCGAGCTCACCCGCTAAAACTTGCTCGCAGACTCAAACAAACAGCGAATTCATCCGAAAATTTAGCTAAATTTTACCGATTTTTAGCTATTATCAGGCGATGATAATATACGGAAAACAGCTATTTTTGCACATCATAAAAAACTATAAAAAAAGCGTCAAAACGGTCTATCTCGCCAAAGAGTGCGACAAGGCGCTATTTTCACAGATCGTAGGCGTCGGCGCGCCGATAAAGCGCGTGGATAATCAAAAAGCCCAAGCTCTCGCACACGGCGGCAATCACCAAGGCTTTTTAGCCGAAGTTGAGGAGTTTGAGTTTAAAAGTATCGACGAGATAAAAAAACAAAATTTTATAGCGATCTTATACGGACTTAGCGACGTCGGGAACATTGGCGCCATAGTCCGAACGGCGCATGCGCTGGGCTGCGGCGGTATCGTAGTCGTCGCTAAAAATTTGGCGATGGAAGGCGTACTGCGAGCTAGTAGCGGAGCGGCCTACGAGGCAAATATCGCTCTTGTCGAAGACGGTCTTAGCTTGCTAAACGAACTAAAACAGGTCGGTTTTAAAATTTATGCCACGGCAAGCGGCGGCAAAAACGCTCACGAGGTCAAATTTAACCAAAAAGTCGCGCTCGTGATGGGCAGCGAGGGCGAAGGCTTGCACAAAAAAGTCCTTGCCAAAAGCGACGAAATAGTAGGAATAAAAATGAAAAACGACTGGGACAGCCTAAACGTCTCGGCTGCGTTTGCCATACTTTGCGATAGGATTATAAATGAATGACATAAGTTTGCTAAAAGAACTAGGGCTTAGCGAGGTCGCCAGAAGAACGCACATCGAGGCAGAATATCTAGGTTACATCGCCGATAAAAATTTTGAAAAGTTGGCACGTTTTAACGTCAAGGGTTTTGTTAAAATTCTGGAGCGCGAGCTTGATATCGACTTTTCATCGTGGATGCGAGAATACGAGACATTCATAGCCGAGCACGAGAGCGAGCTAAAGCATAAAACCATAACCATATCGCCTAAAATTCCGGCCTATACCGCAAACGATAAATCGTCTTACGGCGGTATGCTGGGCAGCATCATCGCTATTTGCGCGATCGGCGCTTTAATTTACTTTTTCGAGCCCCAAAAATACATCGGCGACCTCTCGAGTTTCTTTGAGGACAAAAACAAAAGCGTGACTTACTCCGATACAAACGTAGTGCAACAGGCGACTAAAAATTTAGACTCCATCAAAGACGCAAATATCACGATAAGTGTCTCCTCTGCCCCTAAACAAGAAGACGAGATAAATAAAATCGAAGAGAACGCTTCAAATTTTGCCGTTACCCAAGTAGAGCAACCCTTGCCAGAGTTTAATGTGGCGGTTTCTACAAGCACGCAATCAAAACCCGCAGAGCAAAACGTCAGTAAAAATTTACAGAATGAACAGGTTTCAAATTTGACCGACGAAAATGCATCCACCGCAGTCCAAGTAACGCCTAAAAGCGGCGATGTATACCAACTAAACGGACTAAGCGAGATAAAAGTCGTTCCGCGCAGAAAAGTTTGGCTTGGCGTGATAAATTTGGACGACAACAAAAAGAAATCTCAAAATGCCTCAAATGCCGTTTCCATCGAAATAGGCAAAAAACAACTCATCGTCACAGGACACGGAGAGATAAATTTAGAAATCGGCGATCAAAATATCAAATTTAGCGGCGATAATCCAAAGCGCTTTTTGGTCGAAAAAGATAAAGTTACGCCGCTCACATACGACGAATTTGTAGCTCTAAATAAGGGCAAATCGTGGTAAAAAAGCTTTTACTTTTGGCTGCTAGCGCGGCTTTTTGCCTTGCGGGCAGCGTGGTGGATATAGCAGGCGGCTTACTGGGTCAAAATAGCGCAAAAGCAACTCAGCTCTTTGGCGACGGCTCGGCATATCTAAACGCAAACGGCAAGCCCGATATCGCTAAAATTTCAAACGTTTTAAAGTCAAATTCGCTCCTGCGCCTATCCTATAAGCAAAACGTCAAGGTAAATATCAAATTTATCTCGCGTCAAAACAACCCGCTACTTATCATGAAAATCGCAAAAGACGCTCTAAATGGACTAGGCTATAACAATATCCTAACGAGCGAATTTTCTAACGCCGGCGGTGCGCTTTGGGGCGTGACGATCGACACCAAATTTATCCCCGATCCAGGCTCGCTCTACGCTGCGCTTAAAGAAAGCGGCACCGAGATAACCGACATCAATAGACCCAGCGAGCTATCCTACGAGTACGTTATAGACGCGTCAAATTCATCTATAAACCAAACTCCGGTGCAGTTTTCGCAAGAAGTCCAGCTCTCAAAGCCGCTCGAGCCATATCTCATTGACATTAGCGGCGCAAAAACTGCCGCCATAGGCGCAGACGGGGAGGATAGCTGGTCGGCGATCGTAAGAATTTTGGATAAAAATTTAAATTTGCTCGAGGAAAAACGAAGCGACAAAGCTATAAATAGCCTGAAGGTTTCCTTTCCGCAAAACGCAAAATATCTGATGATCGACGATGCCGTCAGTCTAGAAAATATCAAACGAGGACTCAAAATCTACCTAGAATAAGGAGAAATTTATGTTTGACGAGATTAGATTTAATACCATAGAACGACTTCCAAACTACGTATTTGCCGAGGTGAACGCCATAAAAATGGCCGCGCGTCGAGCGGGCGAAGATATCATCGACTTTTCGATGGGAAACCCTGAGGGTCGCACGCCTCAGCACATCGTCGATAAACTCTGCGAAAGCGCGCAAAAAGACAAAACCCACGGCTACTCGGCGAGCGCTGGCATCTACAAACTTCGCCTAGCCATCTGCAACTGGTACAAACGCAAATACGGCGTAAATTTAGACCCCGATACCGAGGCCGTCGCCGTTATGGGCAGCAAAGAGGGTTTTGTACATCTAGCCCAAGCGATAGTAAATCCTGGCGACGTTGCCGTAGTGCCCGATCCCGCATACCCGATTCACACGCAGGCGTTTTTATTTGCCGGCGGTAGCGTGGCAAAGATGCCGCTAAAATACAACGACAAATTTGAGCTTGACGAAAATAAATTTTTCGAAGACCTGCTTCACACGATCCGCTCAAGCTCGCCGAAACCTAAATACGTCGTCGTAAATTTCCCGCACAACCCGACGACAGTAACCGTGCAAAAGAGCTTCTACGAGCGGCTAGTGGCGATGAGTAAACAAGAGCGCTTTTACGTGATCTCCGACATCGCCTACGCCGACCTCACGTTTGACGGCTACAAGACGCCGAGTATCTTTGAGGTAGAAGGCGCAAAAGACGTCGCCATTGAGTGCTATACGTTATCAAAAAGCTACAATATGGCGGGCTGGCGCGTCGGATTTTTATGTGGAAACAAGCGACTTTGCGCCGCGCTTAAAAAGATAAAATCATGGGTCGACTACGGCATGTTTACCCCGATCCAAGTCTCAGCAACCGTCGCGCTAGACGGCGATCAAAGCTGCGTCGAGGAGATCCGTCAAATTTACGAAAAACGCCGTGACGTGATGCTAGAAGCCTTTGCAAGTGCCGGCTGGGAGATGCATAAGCCAAGCTCGAGTATGTTCATCTGGGCAAAAATCCCGCCGCAAGTCGGAAACATCGGCAGTCTCGAGTTTTCAAAGCAGCTTTTAACAAAAGCTAGCGTCGCGGTAAGTCCGGGTATCGGTTTTGGCGAGGGAGGCAACGACTACGTGCGCCTTGCTCTCATCGAGAACGAAAACCGCATCCGCCAAGCGGCGCGAAACGTCAAAAAATATCTGAAAGAATTTGCATGAATATAGCCATTTTAGGCGTCGGCACGGTCGGAGAAGCCGTAGCTAAAATTTTACTCCAAAACAAAAAACTAATCGCGGCAAGATGCGGCGAAGAGATAGTTCCGGTTATCGGCGTCGTTAGAAATTTAAGCAAAAAAAGAGATGTCGAGATCCCACTCACGGACGACATCGATAGCGTCATAAAGCGCGACGATATCGACGTCTTCGTCGAGCTTATGGGCGGCGTCGAGGAGCCTTTTAAGGTCGTTAGCAAAATTTTAGAGCGCAAAAAAGCCGTCGTAACGGCAAACAAAGCGCTACTGGCCTATCACCGCTACGCCTTGCAAAATTTAGCGCAAAACACGCCGTTTGGCTTCGAGGCTAGCGTCGCGGGCGGCATACCTATCATCAGAGCCCTTCGCGAGGGCCTTAGCGCCAACCACATCCTAAGCATCAACGGGATTTTAAACGGCACGAGCAACTATATCTTAACCTCGATGATGAGCAAGGGATCAAATTTCGCGGACGCGCTAAAAAAAGCCCAGGAGCTAGGATATGCCGAGGCCGATCCGACCTTTGACGTCGGAGGCTTTGACGCGGCGCACAAGCTACTGATCCTAGCCAGCATCGCATACGGCGTGCACGGCAACCCTGAGGACATCCTGATAGAGGGCATCGAAGGCATCACGCCCGAGGATATCTTTTTCGCTAACGATTTCGAGTACGTCATCAAACTGCTAGCCATCGCCAAAAAAACGGGCGACAAGGTTGAGCTGCGCGTACATCCCGCACTAGTACCCAAAGATAAAATGATAGCCAAAACAGACGGCGTGACAAATGCCGTGAGCGTAGTGGGCGACGCGGTCGGAGAGACGATGTTTTACGGTCCAGGCGCGGGCGGTCCGGCGACGGCGAGCTCAGTCATTAGCGACCTCATCGATATTGCCAGAGACGGCAAATCGCCGATGCTAGGCTATAAAGCGCCGTTTGAGCTAAACGCGCTTGAGCTTTTAGATCCGAGCGAAATTCGCACGAAGTATTATTTTAGACTCAGGGTCGAGGACAAAGTCGGCGTGCTGGCTAAAATCACGAATTTAATGAGCGAAAACAACCTCTCTATCGATAGCCTGCTACAAAAACCAAAAGACGAGAGTCCGTATGCGACGCTATTTTTCACGACGCACACGAGCGTGGAAAAGGACGTCAGACGCACTATGGAAATTTTGCAAGAGCAAGAGTTTGTAAAAGAAAAACCTTTTATGATGAGGATAGAAGAATAAAATTTGGGGCTTAGGGCGTATCTTTTCGGCAAAAGCTCCGAGGATCTGGCATGCGAGTTTTTGCTAAAAAACGGCTGCGAGATTCTCGCTAGAAATTTTAGCTCCAAATTCGGTGAGATCGACGTCATCGCTAAAAAAGACGGCATCTTGCGCTTCGTTGAAATCAAAGCTACGCAGGGCGACTACGAGGCCGAGTATCGCCTCACGCCCGCTAAATTTAATAAAATTTTAAAAACTATCGATTTTTATCTGTTACAAAACGGCGCGAATGCCGATTTTCAGGTCGATTTGATCGCGATAAAAAAGGGTGAGATAAAGTGGATAGAAAATATTAGTTTGTAAAAATTCTTATTTAGCTAAAATTTAAATACTTTCGTGTATAATTACAACTATCTTTAAAAAAGGAGAATAAAATGGGAAAATACATAGAACTAACGACTGCGAATTTCGACGTCGCTAAAGAGGGCGTCGCGCTAGTAGATTTTTGGGCGCCTTGGTGCGGACCTTGCCGCATGCTTGCTCCGGTTATCGACGAGCTAGCCGAGGAGTTTGAGGGCAAAGCTAAAATTTGCAAAGTAAACACCGACGAAGTGCAAGACCTTGCCGTAGAATTTGGCATCCGCTCGATCCCTACGCTTCTATTTTTCAAAAACGGCGAAGTCGTAGAGCAAATGGTCGGCGCACAATCAAAACAAGCCATAGCCGATAAGATAAATTCGCTTCTTTAATGGTTTTTAGACGAGGAGGAAGCCTGCTTCCTCTCACCTCCGTTTTTGCGTCTTTTATCGGCGCAGCGCTGGTAGCAGGCGTATTTGCCTACAATAATTACAGATTTTCGCAGTATAAATTCGTAAATTTTAACGAACTGGTTTTTTATGAGCAGGCTCAAATTTTCGCGCCGCAGGACGATAAATTTTTACTCGTGGTTTTTAGCTCCAACCAATCAGATTGGAAGGAAATTTTAAAAACTTCAAGCAAGGATTTAAAAATCGTCGCCGTGGATTTACTCCAAAAACGCGCGCCTAGCGATGGAAATATAAATTTCGTCGCGTCGGATATAAATACGATTTTAAAGCTGATGCACGTCCTAAATATCACGTCTTTGCCCGCCAGCGTGGAGCTAAAGGCGCAAAAGGGCGGCATTTATAAACAAGATTCAAAAATAAATAAAATTTAAAGGAAAAAATATGTTAGATTTAGCAATCATCGGAGGCGGTCCTGCAGGACTTAGCGCGGGCCTTTACGCCACTCGCGGCGGACTAAAAAACGTCGTAATGTTTGAAAAGGGAATGCCCGGCGGCCAGATAACGGGCAGCTCCGAGATAGAAAACTATCCCGGCCAAAAGGCTCCTGGCGAGAGCGGCATAGACTTCATGAGCACATGGGTCGCACAGTGCACGCATTTTGGGTTAAAGCACGAGATGGTGGGCGTCGAGCGCGTGGTAAAAAACGCCGACGGCAGCTTCACGGTCAAGCTTGAAGGCGGCAAAGAAGAGCACGCCAAAGCAGTCATCGTAGCCACCGGCTCCACTCCGCGCCGCGCAGGCTTTGCGGGCGAGGACGAGTTTTTCGGCAGAGGCGTGAGCACGTGCGCGACTTGCGACGGATTTTTCTATAAAAACAAAGAGGTTGCGGTTCTAGGCGGCGGCGACACGGCGATCGAGGAGGCCCTATATCTAGCCAACATCTGCTCGCGCGTCTATATCATCCACCGCAGAGACGAGTTTCGCGCCGCTCCCGTCACGCTAGAAAAGGCCCGCGCTAACGCCAAAATCGAGTTCATCACGAGTGCCACGATAAAGCAAGCTTACGGCGACAAAGCAGGCCTTGCCGGTCTAATCATAAACACGAAAGATGGCGAGCGCGATCTAAAAGTGCCCGGCGTTTTCGTATTTGTCGGGCTTAACGTAAACAACGACGTCCTTCGCCAAGAAAACGGCGAATTCGTATGCAAAACCGAGGACGGCGGCCAAGTAAGCGTCGATCTAAAGATGCAAACTAGCGTGCCGGGGTTATTTGCCGCGGGTGACATCAGAAAAGACGCGCCAAAACAAGTCATCGTAGCCGCCGGAGACGGCGCCGTAGCGGCCCTTAGCGCACTTAGCTATATCGAGAGCCTACACTAAGATTTCTCAAATTTAGCCGAGCTTTTCGGCTAAATTTCCTCTTTTTACTTCAAATTTTCCCAAATTTACCGAGTTTTGCCTTATCCTTTCAAAT
>CALIWP010000377.1 GCA_938046705.1 uncultured Campylobacter sp.
TTTTATAGAATATCTAAGTGGTCTTGACTGGATATACTCTCCGTTGTAGTAAACGGCTATAAAAGCGTCATCCTCTTGTATTACTATAAAGGCTTCCGTATCTTGAGCGGAAAGTATGTTCTTTTTGTATAATGCATCAAATGCTAATGGAGCAGGAACTATGTAGTCTATATATGGTATCTTTTTTATCGCCAAAGAGTATAATTTATCTGTAGATAAAACGTCAGATATGAATACATTAAAAATTTTAGTTTCTGATGAGATATTTGGAACCTCATTGTACACTATCTTGTATTCAGTTGCTGGATCTAGGTTAAACTGCTCATAAGCTTTTATAGTTATTAGGTTTGATGTGTCGTCTTCTTCTGTTGATATCGGAATTTCCACGCTTCCTACCGTGATATCTTTATATTTGACATACGATATAAAAAAGCTATTTTTATTAGCTTTGCTTAATTCCGTTGGAAAAATTTTATTATTAGAAAAAGCATAAGAGGTTTGCAGATACGGATCGTATGTGACTATGCTTCCTGTATCGCCTTTGTTTTTTGCCATAGTTTAAATTTCCTCCAAACAAATAATCAATTGTATGATTGCAAAAAAATAATAGAACCCACAACCAATGGCGTTATTATAGCACAAAAATTAGGTAACTTAATAATTATTTATAAAATATTCAAGCTTTTTATAGTTTTTTCGTCTTTTCGCCAGTCTTTTTTAACGACTACAACGAGCTTTACGAGGATTTTTTGACCGGTAAAATTTGATATTAACTTTCTTGAATTTATCCCGATTCTTTTGATGGTTTGTCCATTTTTTCCGATAATCATAGATTTATGTATCTCGCGCTCGGTGATTATGGTGGCATAAATTTCAGTTATATCTGGTTTTTCTTTGACTTTGTCTATGAGCACGTCGGTAGAGTAGGGGATCTCGTCGCTTAGATTGTCGTAGAGCGCCTCAAGGATAAATTCACGAAAAATTTCCTTTTCGTTTGTCGGCGTTAAAAATTCCGGATCGTAAAAATACTCGTGCTCTGGCAAAAGCTTGCAAATTTCATCCAAAAGCGGCTTTTTGTAGGTTTGCTTTTTGACGCTAAAAGGCAAAAGCGCTGTAAATTTATCTTGAAATTTTTGATATTGCGCGATTTTTTCAAGCACTTTGGCGTTTGAGACTTCGTCAACCTTGGTGAGCACCAAGATATGAGGTTTTTGCGGATTTAAATTTAGAAATTTGACGTAGTCGTCTATGTCATCGTGAATGGGCGCCAAAAATACGATCGCGTCGCAGTCGCCCATGGATTTTATCGCTTCGTTTATCATTAGTTTGTTTAGCGTTTTGTTGCTCTCGTGAAGTCCTGGCGTATCGGTAAAAACGATCTGATCCTCGCCGTTCATCACGATGCCGCTGATCTTGCGCCTCGTGGCGTTTTGCTTGTGCGAGACGATTGTGATCTTTACATCAAGCAAAAAATTTAAAAGGGAGCTTTTGCCTGCATTCGTGCGACCGATGATGCTTACAAAGCCTGATTTCATAAGATATATCTCGCTAGATCTTGATCCTCGACGACGTCTGATAGGCGCTTTTCTACGAGAGCTTTGTCTACCTCTATCGTTTCGCCGCCGTGCTCGTTAGCCTCAAAGCTGATATCCTCGATCACGCGCTCGATTACGGTGTGTAGGCGTCTAGCGCCGATATCTTCCATTTTTTCGTTAGCATTTTGAGCTATTTTGGCGATAGCCCTGATGGCCTCATCGTTAAATTTAAGCTCCACGTTTTCGGTTTTTAAAAGCGCTTCGTATTGTTTGAGTAACGAATTTTTAGGCTGAGTTAAAATTTGATACAGCGCATTTTCATCTAGGCTATCAAGCTCTACTCGCAGCGGAAAACGTCCCTGAAGCTCCGGGATTAGATCGCTTGGCTTGCTGATGTGAAAAGCGCCCGCGGCGATAAAAAGGATGTGATCGGTCTTTATGGCGCCAAATTTGGTCGTCACCGTCGAGCCCTCCACGATAGGTAGCAAGTCGCGCTGTACGCCTTCTTTGCTCGGATCTTGCCTGCCTGAGTTTCCGGAGCTCACCGCGACTTTATCGATCTCGTCGATAAAGATGATGCCCTCGTTTTCTGCTCTTCGCACGGCTTCTGTTTTGATGCTCTCCATATCTAAAATTTTATCGCT
>CALIWP010000378.1 GCA_938046705.1 uncultured Campylobacter sp.
TTCGCTTACGCTGCTAAGCCACCTCTTCGTGCGCGATTACAAGCGCAAGCCCTCTCAGCTCATCAATATCTCCTCCGCGGGCGGCTACAGCATGGTGCCAAACGCCGTCACCTACTGCGCGAGCAAATTTTTCGTAAGCGCCTTTACCGAGGGCTTGCACCGCGAGCTGGCGCAGGATAAAGACGCCAAAATGCGAGCCAAAGTTTTAGCGCCCGCCGCTACTAGGACGGAATTCGGTCCCGTGGCGACGGATGACGCCGGTTACGACTACGACGCGGCTTTTAAGCGCTATCACTCAAGCGAGGAGATGGCGGAATTTCTGCTCGCGCTTTACGATAGCGACGCCTGCGTGGGCGCGGTGGATCGAAACAGTTTCGAGTTTAGCCTGCAAGCTGCGCGATTTGACTACGCGGGCAAACGCTAAATTTATGCATTATGCGTCGCGCGATGAGGCGTAAAATTTGAGTAACGTAATATCGGAGCTAAATTTGACCTCAAAGCGCGTTAAAATTTAAAGAAATTTAAGGAGCGAAAATGGGTAAAACGGCTTTGGTCGTGGGTGCTACGGGAGCAGTCGGGCGCGAGATCGTTCGCGGGCTTTGCGAAAATGAAAACTACGACAAAATCATCGTTTGGGTGCGCAGGGAGCTAAAATTTAACCACGAAAAGCTAGAGACGCAGATCGTAAATTTTAGCGACGTAAAAAACATGCCGCCGCGCGAGATAGACGAGATATTTTGCGCGCTGGGCACGACGATGAAGCAAGCCGGTAGCCGCGGGCAGTTTTATAAAGTGGACGTGAGCTACCCCGTAAATATCGCAAAATGGGGCATCGCATCAGGCGCTCGACGTTTCGCGCTCATCTCGTCGCAGGGCGCAAACGAGCGGTCGAGATTTTTTTATCTGCGCGCAAAGGGCAAGGCGGAGAAAAAGATCGCCGCACTGGGTTTTAAAAGCTTGCAAATCGCGCGACTGCCTGCGATAAAAAGCGAGCGCGAGCAGGTGCGTATAGGCGAGCTCTTTATGGTTTGGCTGTTTGGGCTTTTGCCGAAGTTTATCCTAACGAACTACCGCCCGATGAGCGTGAAAGATATCGCGGCCGCCGTCATCGCCGCCGCGCAGACAGACGCAAAAGGCGTGCAAATTTATCATCCAAGAGAGTTTATTTAGAATCAAAAGCGTAAAGGAGATTTTGGCTTTAGGCTTTTAAAAACGCCGAAAATGTGCCCGCTATTTTAAAATAAAAAATCGGCTGAATTTTGCAAGGCGCGCGGCCTTATTTAAATTTGATCCTTGAGCGCGGTTTGGCTATTTGCTCGGTCGCGGCCAAGGGTCGGGTGTGTCAAAAAGAGGCTCGCGTTTATGTTTGGCTATTTGTTTAGTCGCGCTCAAAAGAGTCGCTAGGACGACTTTTCGCGCCGCAAGCCGCCTAACAGATAGCGCGAGCCTGCACGTAGTTTTGCTTTGCTCGCACAAAAATCAAAACGCCTACTTAAAGACTATGCCGGATGCGGTAAAATCCATTTGCTCCGGTTCTACGTTTAGTAATGATTTAAAAACTAGCCTGCCTACTGCTTTTAGCTCCGCCTCATGCGCCGGATTTGGATGCTGCTGTAACTCCTGCTGCATTGCCATCAGCAAAAACCCAAGCCCCATAGATATCTGATACGAGTTCATCATTTCCGTAGCTTTTCCCTCAAACAGCTCCGGTTTTTTGCGCAAAAACTCGGCGATCTGCAAAAATGCGGGCTTTACGGCCTCGTCTGGCATCGGATGATTAAAATACGCCGCATAAGCGCCTCCTAGCAGCGCCACGATGCCAGTCGCCACGTTTTCTTTGGGTATGCCGTATAGCTGCTCGACGCTGCCGTTTAGCTTATCTATGCCCTCTACTAGCAAGCGCCGCCCCTCGTCTTGCTGCGCGGCGGGGGAAAGCTGCGCTATCTGCTCTATGCCGTCCATATCCAAAAAATGATCTCCGGCTCGTACCAGCGCGCCCGTATAGAGTATATCGGTCTTAACGTCTTTGACATAGGCGGAATCATCGGGCGGATTTAGATTTTTTCTTGCTTGATTCATAGCGCGGTTATACGCATCCTGCCGCAACCACTGCTCGTTAAAATCAATCGTAAAAAACGCCTGCGCGCTACTAAAACACATCACCGCTCCAAGCGCCGCCGCGCCGACTCGAATCTTGCCTAAAATTTTCACAAAACGCCTCCTAATATAAATTCATGCGGTAGCTCCACATTGCCGGCATTATACCTAAAATAACGCCGCTACGATCTTTTTTATTCTGATTGCCTTTATGCCGCCACCGCGCAGACGGACGCTAAGGGCGTGCAAATTTATCATCCCAGAGATTTTGTGCAAATGCACGGCAGGTAGTCAAATTTCGCGCTTTAGCTTAAATTTGATCCCGCTAGCAGTCTAAATTTACCTCCTGCTCCGCCCGCAAAATCGGCACTAAAATTTAATCCCTCGCACGACCTGCGCGCCAAGACCCGTTTGCATATGCCGCAAAAACATCGCGTGATAAAAGTCCCCCTCGTGTCCCGGCGCGTCGTAGGTGGCGACGAGATTTGCCGGTACGACGACTCTGCGCCTGATATTTGCCTCGTTTGCGCTAAGCTTTAGGTGCGAGACTAGCTGATAGACGCACAGATCCGTGCAGTCGCCAAGCACTACGAAGGTGTCGATCTGCGGATTTTGCGCGAGAAATGCGTTAAATTCGGTGCAGCAAGCCGGGCTCAGGGAGTTTTTGCGAAAGATTTTTATCTCGTCAAAAAACGGCAATTCGCGCAGCTGCGGTATCGTATTTGCGCCGTCGGTGCCCTTGACCGCGTGCGGCGGAAAAGCGTCAAACTCCGCACAGTTTGCCTCGTGGCTATCCTCGAGTAGCACGAGATTTCTCACGCCGGCTATGTAAGCCGCGCTAAAAGCCCGCGCCACGTCCTCAGCAATCGCGCCCACTCGCGGGCTAGCTAGCGGCCCGGTGCTGCAAAATCCCTCTATCATATCCACGCTGATAAATGCGGTGTTTGCCGCGTCGCCCGCTAAAAGTTCGCTAAATTTAATCTCCTTTAGCCCCTCAAACCACACCGCTAAATCCTCTAAAATTTTCGCGTCA
>CALIWP010000379.1 GCA_938046705.1 uncultured Campylobacter sp.
ATCGGTATTTGGTAAGCACTTTTGATAAAATATTTTATTTCTATTTTTTTGATTAAGCCATTTTTAATTAAAATTACCATATGAAATAAATAAAGGCACAGCGTAGTATTGGTGGCGGAATAAAATTTTTTTGAAATTCTGGAAAAATTTAATTTTTCTAAACAAAAAATAAACCAATTCGGTTTAAATAAGGCAGGTTAAAAAATAGTAAAGTTTTAGATTTTTAAAACTGATTGCAATACTGCAATATAGCAACTTAAAACGCGCATAAAAATTTTTCCAAAGAAACTTAATATCTTTTATGATATAATCAGCCCAAAGGATAAAGTTTGTGGGAAATTATATTTTTGGACGATCGAGTAGCTGAAGATTTTAAAGCCCTACCTCCTAAAATTTCCGCTAACATGACACATATATTTAAGCTCTTGCGTCTTTACGGCAACCAAGTCGGTGAGCCGCAAACTAAAAGCTTAGGCGACGGGCTTTTTGAGATAAGGGCTAAGGGTGCAGAAGGTATAGGCAGAGGTATATTTTGTTATATGGCTGGTAGGCGCGTTTATATATTGCACGTGTTTGTAAAGAAAAGCGATAAAATACCTCAGAAAGAACTGGATATCGCCAGAAATAGATTGAAGGAGTTAAAAAATGCCTGAAGTAAAATTTGACGACGTATTTAATGAAATGATGAAAAACGATGAATTTAGAGCCGAATACGAAGCCCTGATGCCCGAATACGAACTAAAAAGCGAGTTGATAAAAGCTAGAATAAAAAGCGGACTGACGCAGTCGCAGCTAGCGGAGAGGATGGGTATGAAACAGTCCAATCTAGCTAGACTAGAAAGCGCAAGCGGAGATTTTAAATTTCAGACGATAATCAAATACGCAAAAGCATTGGGATTAAAGCGGCTAAATATCGCACTAAACTAACAAAAAAAGGCGAGGTCAAAATTTGCCTCGCGCAAACACATCTTATAAACCAAGAAGTGGGCGATACTGGCTTTAACTTGAAGACTATTTCTGCCCTAATCTTTTAGTGGCTACTAAATTTTCTATCACTTGCGAGCTTTTCTGGGTCGCTTTGTAAGTATCGACGCCTAGATAGTGTTGTAGGGTCGCCAGTTCTTCGTGCAATAAAGTGCCCGACATCGTATGGATATCCGCGCTAGCTTCCGCAAGAGCGCCTACTACTATATCTCGCGCCATATGCAGGTGAAAATTTTCAACACCCGAAAGTTCTCTGATTTTTTTAACTCGTCTGTCTAGATTAACTATCGTCTCGCCGCTTACGGGGCTAGCAAATACCAGCTCAGCTATTCTCGGTATCTCTTGTAGCTTGGACGCTATAAAATTTGGGATGACTACGATATAGTCGTTAGAGTTTTTTGTCCTCTCTAAAAGCATAGTGTTGTTGCTGAAATTTATGTTTTTCCATTTTAGGTTTAAAATTTTGGACTTTCGCCTGCCCGTAAAAATCAGGACAAAAAGCGTCCAGTAAAAAACGTCGTCGGCGTAAAGTTCATTAATGGCGGAAAACAAATTTCTAAGTTTATCCGAACAGTTGATGACTTTTGATTTTTTCTCAATCTTGTCTAGCTTTAAACCAAACGTCGGTTCAAAAGCTAGAGCCCTATGAATAAGCGCATACTTAAACATAGGGCGCAAAATTTCCTTTATCGTTTTATTGTATGTTTTTGGCGATAACCCTTTGCTTCGCATAGAATTATAAAAAATTTGAATATGATCAAGCGTTACCTTTTCTATTGCTAGCGAGCCTAGCGGGTTGTTTTTGATATGATTGTTAAACATCGCCGCTAGCCCTGTCGTAGCTTTGGTTTTGGCTCTAGTTTCCATATATAAATCCCAAAGCTGCTTAACTTTAATATTTGGCTGGATCCTAGAAACGGCAGATACCGCCATATCTTTGCTTTTTACCCATTCGGCAAAAACCGCCATAGCTTCTTGTAAATATTCTCGCCCGGTCCATTTTTCTCTTACGGCTATTTCAATTACTTTGGTAGCTCGCTTTCCGTCGCTACTTCTTTTTCTGAATAAAAATTTATTCGTATGATTTTTACTCACGTATATATTTGGAACTTTCGTCTTTTTGTATTCGCTTAGACTGATTGACATTTGAGTCCTTTTTAAAATTCTTTGCACCGCTTTGGGTAACCCGCTGGGTAACCCATCTCCACAATACAATCTGTTTTATCATATGTTGATTTGATCTACTTTTAAATTTTTAGTACTAAATTTGGATAAATTTTACAGTATGCTACCTACTTTAGATAAAATCTGACATAGATTAATATAATTTAAAATATTTTGCTGTAAAATTTTCATAAAATTTAACTACTTGCATAGCCGAAAGGAGATTGCCGTGGGTCAAATTTTAAACGATACCCTAAGCCAAATTTATGAAAATTTAGGCGACGAAATAAAAAATTTAAACGTGCAGCGCGTTGTGGTCGGGCTGTTTTTTACGGGCGTAAAGCTAAGTAACGGCGTTTGCGGCGTGAGCTACACTCCGCTAAAATCATTTCCGCAGGCCGTTTGCTGTCCGTCGCAAGCCGCGATAATGCCAAAATCCGGTAACATCTGCGGTAAAAACGTAAAAACTCTTTTAAAAGACATAACTAGCGATAGCCCTATCAAAAAAACCATCGCCGTAGCCGCCCTAAACGCGCTTTCGCAGACGTGTTATGAGCGCTCTGGTAGTCCGTATGCGACCAAATTTAAGGCCGATCCTTTTGACGAGTTAGCTATCAAGGGCAGCTCGTTTAGCGTGATTGTGGGTGCACTGGTGCCTTACATCAAATTTATGATAAAAAACGGCCTGGATTTTCGCATTTTGGAGCTTGATAAGAGCGCTCTAAAAGGCGATGAGCTAAAGTATTTTATCCCGCAAGAATGCGCCGCGGACGCGGTCAGAGCGGCCGATAATCTCATAATAACCGGCGTCACGCTATTAAACGACATGCTGGAGGAGATCTTGAGCTTAAAAAAGAGCGGGGCCGAAGTCATCGTCGTCGGACCGACGGTTTCGATGTCGCCTAAAGCGCTTTTTGATAGGGGCGTGAGTCGTGTGGGCGGCGTCTACACTACGCATGCGGACGAGCTTTTGGATGTGATCGCGCAGGCTGGTTCGGGGTATCATTTTTTCGGCAAATTTGCGGAGAAATTCGTAATGAGTCGCGAGAGTTCGACTTCTAAATTTAACGATCAAAATGCATAAAACCAAATTTGACTAAATTTGCAGTCCAGGGAGTGATTTTGTTTAATGTAAAATCACCGGCTTGATATTAAATTTAAAACAAAAGTAGATAAAAATCAGTTTTAAATTTGTGCGAATTTATAAGAATTTTGTCGAATATAAAAAAGGGCCGAGCAAATCGCCCGACCCAAATTTGTGCTAGTAAATTTTAATAAAACGAACTAACCTTGCCCGTCAAATTTACCATGATATTTTTCATCTGAGTGTAGTGCTCGAGGATGATTTTGTGCGTTTCGCGGCCGATGCCCGAGCTCTTGTAGCCGCCAAACGGGCTGCCTGCCGGGATCTGATTGTAGCAGTTTATCCACACGCGGCCGGTCTCCATCGCGCGAGCGGTGCGGATAGCGCGAGTGATGTCCTGCGTAAAGACGCCGCCGCCTAGGCCGTATTCGCTGTCGTTTACCATTTTTATGAGCTCATCCTCGTTTTTAAATTTGATCACGACGCCCACAGGGCCGAAAATCTCCTCTCTGGCCACGCGCATATCGTTGCTCACGTCCACTAGCAGCGTCGGCTCGACGAAGCTGTCGCCCGCAGCCGCGAGCTTGCCTCCTACAGCGATTTTAGCGCCTTCTTTGACGCCGATATTGATGTACTCGACGATCTTGGCGGCTTGTTTGGCGTTGATCTGAGAGCCCATCTGCGTCTTTGGATCCAGAGGATCGCCGACTTTTAGATTTTTAAATTTCTCCACAGCCGCGGCGATAAATTTGTCGTAAATTTTCTCCTCGACAAATATCCTGCTGCCAGCGCAGCAAACTTGCCCTTGGTTAAACAAAATGCCCATCTGAACGCCGTCTAGAGCTAGATCAAAGTCTGCGTCGGCGTAGATGATGTTGGCTGATTTACCGCCTAGTTCGAGCGTTGCCGGGATGATTTTTTCAGCTGCCGAGATAGCGATCTCGCGTCCGATCTCGGTCGAGCCGGTAAATGCGATCTTGTCGATGCCGCTATGCTTTTGTAAAAACTCGCCCGCGCCGCTGCCTTTGCCCGTGATCACGTTTACGACGCCTTTTGGTAGCACGTCTTTGACGAGGCGCATTAGCTCTAGCACGCTCAGGCTGGTTTCAGAGGATGGTTTTAGCACGCTCGTGTCGCCCGCGGCGATGACCGGGGCTAGCTTCCACGCCGCCATCAAAAACGGGAAATTCCACGGCACGATCTGCGCTACGACGCCGATAGGCTCGCGCAAGATTAGCGAGAGGTGCTTTTCCTCGAGCACGTTCGCGCTGCCTTCTTCGCCCTGGATCACGCCTGCAAAATACCTAAAATGCTCCGCCGCATACGGCACGTCCACGTTTAGCGTCTCGCGGATGGGCTTGCCGTTATCCATCGTCTCGACCGCGGCCAAAAAGTCTTTGTTTGCGTCGATTATATCGGCGATTTTGAGCAAAATTCTGCTTCGCTCGCTCACCGTGCTATGGCGAAACGTCTTAAACGCTTCGCGTGCGGCCTTGACCGCGGCGTCCACGTCCTCTTTGCTAGCGTCCGCGATCGCGGCTAGCTTTTTGCCGGTGGCGGGATCAAACGTATCTAGCGTCTTGCCGCTACTTGCGGGGACGAATTCGCCGTTTATAAAAAGGCCGTATTTTTCTTGTAACTTAACCATTTTTTCTCCTTTAAAATTATTTAATAACTGAAATATTACTCCTCGAATATAAATAATTTGATAATTAGAAAATAATCGTTATCAAAAATTTGAACGGAAATTTGACGGGATTTCGGGTTAAATTTGGGGAAATATTTTAAATTTGAGTCGCCGAGACCCGTATCTTTAAGATGCTAAAATTTAGTTGTCAAATTTACATTTTACTTCTTTGTTAAGGGGGAAG
>CALIWP010000380.1 GCA_938046705.1 uncultured Campylobacter sp.
TAAAAAAGGGTGAATTTGTCGCTCTATACGGCAAAAGCGGCAGCGGCAAAACTACGCTGCTGCGCCTGATCGCGGGCTTTGAAACGCCTGATAGCGGAACGATAAAAGCAGGCGCTCAGACGCTATTTGACGGCAAAAACTTCACTCCGCCCCAAAGCCGAAATATCGGGTTTTTATTTCAAGACTACGCGCTTTTTCCAAATATGAACGTGATGAAAAACCTGCTTTTTGCGAACAACGACGTAAATTTAGCCCGCAAGCTGCTGGGTCTTGTCGAGATGAGCTCGCTAGAAAACGCCGCCATCTCGCAGCTCTCAGGCGGTCAAAAGCAGCGCGCCGCCCTAGCCCGCGCACTAATGCGAAAGCCTGAAATTTTACTACTAGACGAGCCTCTTTCAGCCCTTGATAACGTCATGCGCAAAAAGCTACAAGACTACCTAGCTAAGGTGCACGCCGAGTTTGATATGACGACGATTTTGGTTAGTCACGATGTCGCGGAAATCTACAAACTCGCCTCAAAAGTCTTCGTGCTAGAGGGCGGTAAAATCGCACAAGAAGGCAGACCGGGCGAGATATTTTTGAGCCACAGAGGCTCACAGAAATTTAGCCTGCCGGCAAAAATTTTAGAAATCTCAAAGCGCGACGCCATCTACGTAGCCGTAGTCTCCGTCGGCGGGCAGCTTTGCGAAGTAGCTCTAAGCGCGGCTGAAGCGGCAAATTTAAAAGCAGGCGACGAAGCGGCGATAAGCGCCAAGGCGTTTGGGTTAAATTTACAAAAAAGCGGTGGCGAAAACGACAAATTTGACGAGCGAAATGCTGAAATTTACACGCAAGGCGAGCCAAGATGAATATAGATTTTACGCCCTTTTACCTCTCGCTAAAGCTTGCTTTTATCTCGACTGCGATCTTGTTTTTTCTCGTGTTGCCCGTCGCATTTTGGCTTAGCCGCGCGAGTTTTAAATTTAAACCCGTGCTAGAAACCGCGATATCGCTGCCTCTCGTATTGCCCCCTTCGGTGCTTGGATTTTACCTGTTGGTTTTTCTCTCGCCTTATAACTTTTTGGGCAAATTTTTTGAGGAAACCTTTGATATCCGCTTGGTGTTTAACTTTTCAGGCCTCATCATCGCTAGCTGCATCTACTCGCTGCCGTTTATGTTTCAGCCGCTTCAGGCGGGCTTTGCGAGCCTGCCAAAGAGCCTTTTTGAGGCGAGCTATTCGCTAGGCAAAGGCAAATGGGAGACGCTTTTTAGAGTCGCCTTGCCAAATATCAAACCATCGCTTCTAACCGCTCTGATCGTAAGTTTCGCGCACACTTTGGGCGAGTTTGGCGTCGTGCTGATGATAGGCGGTAGCGCCCCGGACAAGACCAAGGTCGCCAGTATCGCCATCTACGAGGCAGTCGAGCTCATGGACTATACTAAGGCGCACGTTTATTCGGCGATTATGCTGTTTATAAGCTTTGCGGTGCTATTTTTAGTCTATTTTTTCAACAATTCACACGCAAAGAGGACGCAATGAAAGATATAAACGGCAATTTGGTCAAATTTAGCGAGCTAATAGGCGGCAAAAACTGCATCGTTTTTACCTATCCCAAAATGGGTGAGAGCGGGAAGTTTTTGCCTGAAAATTTAAAGGATTTAAAGGGGCTAACGGGCTGCACGCTTCAGTGCAAAGCCTACCAAGAAAACCTTGAAAAGCTTGAATCTTTGGGCTTTACACTAATCGCTGTCGGCTCTCAAAGCGTAGAAAAGATGAACGAGTTTAAACAAAGCGTAGGCGCGAATTTTATCTTTTTGAGCGATGAGAACTTCGAGCTAGAATCTCCGCTAAATTTACAAACTTTTACCACGAACGACGGCAAGAAATTTTACCGCCGCCAAACCCTGATCATAAAAAACGGCGAAGTCGTAAAAAGATTTAACGACGTAGCCGAGCCTGCAAACGACGCTGCAAACGTACTTGCAGCGATAGAGCGGCTTTAAATTTCCGTCAAAATTTACGCAAGACGGCGAGTGACTTTAGTGCTCAAATTTGGAGTCAAATTTAATCCAAGCAAATTTGAGCCGTTTTGAAGTCAAATTTGATGCCGAATTTAAAACCCGTCCAAGCAAAACCGCAAGTTAAATTTTAAATTCCCGTCAAATGCAAATTTAACCTAACCCAAAATAATTTTTTTATATAATTACGCAAAAATTTAGGCGGGATATGAATCTTTTTTCCATAGAATTTGGCTTGTGTTTTTTTATCTTTTGGCCGATTTATTATTTTTTAAACACGCGCCCGCACCTGCAAAAAGCCGTTTTACTCGCCTTTTCTTATCTGTTTTTAGCCTCGTTCGGGCTTAAATTTCTAATCATAAATTTTATCTTTAGCACGGCGATTTTTCTTTTCGCAAGGGCGGCTCAGGGCAAAGACTCAGTGATCCCGTTTGCTGCGGGCATTATTTTCGTGCTTTGCGCGCTTACGTTTTTTAAATACGGCGGCTATTTTACGATCAAATTTGGCGTCATGAGGCTTGAAACCATCGCGCTTCCGCTTGGTATTTCGTTTTATTCGTTTATGAGCATTTTGTTGCTAAAGGCCGTGCGAGAGGGCGAGCTAGAGGCGCCTAGCTACCTTGATACGCTGATTTTTCTTAGCTTTTTTGCCGCGATTATTTCGGGTCCGATTTTACGGCCAAAGCCATTTTTTGAGGCGTTAAACTCTCCCAAAGTTTTTCGCGCCAGCCCCGTCATATTCGCGCTTTTGTGCTCCGCGCTTTTTAAAAAGCTCATCGTCGCAAACCATCTTTTCGAGATAGTTAATCCCGTTTTTGCCGCGCCCACCCTACCCACCTCGCAGCTTTTAGGCGCACTTTTTGGCTACAGCGTGCTGCTTTACGCCGATTTTAGCGGCTACGTGGACTTCGTGACGGCGCTAGGACTCATGTGCGGCTTTGTTTTGCCGCAAAACTTCAACCGCCCTTTTACGGCGCGAAATTTAAAAATTTTCTGGCAAAATTGGCACATCAGTCTAATGAATTTTTTTAAAGAGTGCGTCTATTTTCCGCTTGGAGGCAGTCGCGGCACGGCGGCACAGACACAGCTAAACGTGATGCTAGTTTTTGCGATCTCAGGCATCTGGCACGGCGCTGGGCTTAGCTTTTTGCTCTGGGGGCTCATCCACGGCCTTGGCGTCGTGTTTTTAAATTTAACCAGCGAGCGCAAATGGCTAAACTCGGCGATACTTGGACGATATTTTACGTTTATTTTCGTGAGCATGGTTTGGGTGTTTTTCACGATGGATTTTGAGGGGGCGGTGCGCTACATCGGAGCTATTTTTAGAAACTCGGACGGCGAGCTTCTTGCGATTTGTGCGCTATTTGCTGGCGTTTTCGTATTCGTATTTTTGTACGCCGCACTTGACGTTTATCCGTTTTTGGTCAAATTTTTCGCAAGTATAAACGTTATTTTTTCAGCCGTTTTTTTGGCGATTTTTGGGATAATTATTTACTTTTTGATGCCGTCCGGTATGCCTAACTTTATATATCAAGGATTTTAATGAGAGCGTTTTTTGGGGTGTTTCTCGCGTTTTTTACGCTGATTGCGCTATTTTTGCGACCGCTGTCAAACTATTACGAAGCCAAATATCAAAAGGATTTTTTCATCACGGACGAGCGCGCGATGGCGCTGAGCGATAAATTTATAAACGCGGCCGAGGATGGCTTGCGGAGCGCAAAATCAGCCATCGATAAACTTACTGGCACTTTTTCGGACGATAAAAAGCAGGCCGCAACGAGCGCTAAAACAGAGCAAAATTTAACCGCCTCGCAAACCGAGCCCGCAAATTCAAACGCTCAAAATACGCAAAATTTAGCGCCTAGTATCGGCACGGTAAAAGAGGCAAATTTGACTGCGCAAACCGCTCAAATTTCTCCCACTAAAACCGTTTCAAATTTAGATAAAAACGGCTCGATAGCGTCAAATTTAACGCCGAGCGCTCCAAATAAAACAAACAAATCCGCGACTTTTGACATAGAGTTAAATGAAAATTTAGGCGTCATTTTGATAGGCGATTCCATAATGCAAGGCTTTGGCTGGGGGTTTGAAAACGCGCTAAAAACGAGCAAAATCTCAATCAAAAATATGGCAAAAGCAAGCACGGGGCTAACGAATAAGAAATTTTACGACTGGAGCGAGGAGCTAAAAGCGGCACTAGCAGGCCTAGAAAATCGCCCGCAAAATCTGCTAATATTCGCGCTCTTTGGCGCAAACGACGCTTATAGCTACACCTTTGACGAGCAGGCGCTGGACTTTGGCACCGACGCGTGGCGCGAGGCGTATGAGGGCAGGATCGCCGAGATCTACGAGATCGCCACAGAGCATGGCGCGCAGGTCGTGTGGCTAGGAGTGCCGTGCATGAAGAGCGAGAAATTCGACAAAAAAATGAAGGCGCTAAACCTGATCTACAAGGACTCGGCGCAAAAATACGGCGCGCGCTACATCGATATCAGCGACGCGATCTGCGATAACGGCAAGTATCTAAAAGAGGGTGCGGACAAAAAGCCACTACGCAAGGACGACGGCATGCACATCAGCATGAACGGCGCCAAAAAGGTCGCTCTTTACGTCGTGGATAAGCTGCTAAACGGGCAGAGCGATAATTAACCTAACTTGGAGTATTGGCAAATTTTAGCTGTTGTCAATTTTTGCAATTTGAACTTTGTGGATTTGTCAGCTGTTTGCAAAACAAATACGTATTCACATTAATTAGCCCATACCGATTTTCATCTTATAGCGCGAGTAAATACTCGCTCGCCTAAAATAAAATGCCACAAAAAACAAGTTGTCACAAACGATTATCCAGTCTAGATCGCTAGCGTCTATTGCGATCAACCTAGATATGACCACTCGCCAGACCGGCTGTAGCTTGCGTTTTCATGTCGCCTGCGTCGTACATGCCCCAACTGCATATTTGTCGCCTTAGCAAATAAATTTGCAAAAATTTGAGCGACAAAACTCAAATTTAACTCGGCCAGCGCCAAAAACGCATTTAACTCGCGCCGACCGCGTCAAATTTCAAATTTACGCAACTACCGAATTTTAATATATCCACTTCACGATGT
>CALIWP010000381.1 GCA_938046705.1 uncultured Campylobacter sp.
GTCTCAAAAGCTCGCCGCAAGCGGCCTTTGCGCGCTTACAGATATCTAAAATTTCATTCATTTTCGCTCCTTAATCATATTTATATTTTAAGTTTACCATATGGTTTAAATTTGATATATTTTTAAATGCATCATTTAGGTTAAACCCCAGTCGTAATAGCAAAATTTCAATATTTACAGTTATTGATTTTGCTTTTGTTTTTGGCGGATTATTGTGAAAGATATCATTGCGTGCCTTACGAATCATAGAAAATACATTTAAAAGACTATTTTTTGTGCCGTATTCTGGCAACTTTTGCCCCTTGTATTCGCACACGCTTGCAAAAATATCTCTGAAATCGCTCCAATTCGAGCCTATGATGTTTTGCAAATCACCTAGCGTAAATAAATCAAGCACCTCAAAGCTATTCATTTGCTCTGTTAGATTAACCTTTTTGGTCTGCGCTATGTGGGCAGCTTGTTTTATTAGCTTCGCATTTTTTCCGTATAAAAACCAGTCGTCGGCGTTAGAATTTGAACTATAAATTTCAGATAGTACTAGTGCAACTTTAGAACGCAATGCCGTTTCAAAAATATGGATGATTAAAAACATTTCGTGGTGCGATTTTATGCGTTTATTATAGATTGAAATGACTAAATCAAAGATGTCAACATTATTTTTGGCATATTTTTTAATAATGACGGCAGCTTCTTTGCAAGCACCCAACAAATATTTATTGTGAAGCAGTGCAATAGAATTTTTAAGTTTACCGAAGCCCGGCATTTTCGTTGCATCACAGTCTAAGTTTTCACATAGTTTTTTACAGATTACACTTTCAAGATACATTTAATCATCTTTTGTTATAATAGTACCAATTTGGAGGTCTCATCGCTATGAATTAAGCGAGTATCCGAAAGGAAAGACACTCCAAATTCTATATTTTCATTCAAAATTTCACTCATTTTGTTTCCTTGACTTATAAAAAATCGCAAGCTACGCGGGCTAGTCTAGCAAAGAATATCGCCACTGCCGTACTTGTGGCAGTATTGTAAAGTATGTTTTTATTCATTTTCTCAAAGATTTCTCCCTATGCTGTAAATTTACTATCAGCCAAACTCATGCCATAAATCTCTTCTTTAGCTATTTCTCGGCATTACGCCCAACCTTCTCATTCCAATTCGCGCATAGTGCTTTTGCGTAATCCGCCGGCTCATATCCGCACAATTCAAGAACGTCTAGCTCGCCGTTTTTATCGGCGTCCGGTTCGTCAAATTTTACCGTCCAAGCCGCGCCCGCCAAGAGTAGTGCAAAAAAATATAATCTTTTTCATCTTCGCCCTCTGTTTAAAATTTAAACGCGCGAACACGGCTAAAATTTCATTGCAGCGCGATATTATCCGCATGTATCGCGTCATCGTCGCTTTTGTAGCCTAAAGCCTGCTCTATCTCATCGCTTTTTACCCCCGCTATGCGCGCAAGCTTGCAGCTTGAATAGTTGCTAATGCCGTGCGCCAGCAGCTTGCCGTCGGTCGCGCAGACGTTTACGATCTCGCCGCGCTCAAACTCGCCGCGCACCTCGGCAATCCCGACTGCAAGCAGGCTTTTGCCCGATTTTATCGCCTCTGCCGCACCCGCGTCGATAATCACCGCGCCTTTGCTGATCGCGCCGTATGCGAGCCAGTATTTACGCGAGCTAAGCCGCGCTGCGCCCGCGCTAAAGAGGGTGCCGACCTCGTCGCCCGCCGCTATTTTAAGCAAAATTCCGTCCGTACGCCCGTTTGCGATGATCAGGCTAGTGCCGATCTGATTTGCCATTTGCGCCGCCGCGATCTTGGTCGCCATGCCGCCCGTGCCGAATTTACTGCCCTCGCCGCCTGCCATTTTGACGACGTGCTCGTCGATTTTTTCGATAAAGCTTAAAAGTTTTGCGTCCGCGTGCTCGCTCGGATTTTTGTCGTACAGCCCGTCGATATCGCTTAAAATCACGAGCAGATCAGCATCGATTAGCCCCGCTACTAACGCACTTAGCGTGTCGTTGTCGCCCACTTTCAGTTCATCTGCTACGACGGGATCGTTTTCGTTGATAATCGGCACGATGCCGCGCGAGAGCAGTTCTGCGCAGACATTTCGCACGCTAAGATAGCGCGCTCTGTCGCTAAAATCGCCGCGGCTTAGCAGCAGCTGCGCGATAATGCGGTCATGCGCCCAAAATAGCCGCTCGTAAAGATGCATCAGTGCGACCTGTCCGACCGCCGCTAGAGCCTGCTTGCGGCTTAAAATTTTAGGTCTTTGCACGATGCCTAGCAGCCCCATGCCCGCGCCCACGGCACCCGAGCTTACCAAAGCCACGCAAAAGCCCGTATCTTTTAGCTTGCAAATTTGCGCGACTAGACTTTTGATGAGCCGCTCATTTAGCGAGCCGTTTGCGTTCGTAAGCGTTGAAGTACCGATCTTTACGACGATACGTTTTGCGCCGCCCAGAAGCTCTTTTCTACCCATTTTCCGCTCCAAAATTTTTGAAAATTATATCGAAAACGGCTTATTTTAAATTTTATGTTTTGAGCTGTGCGCAGCGTACTTTTGGCTAAAATTTCTAAAACAGTTCTCTTTTTTCTAAGCATTATATTTGTGGCGCCTGCGCGCAGGTTTAAATTTAATTTGGCGTTGTCGCGCTGCGAGTTTAAATTTTAGCGGAGTAAATTTTATAGATTTGACTTTAAATTTAAAAGTATCGCAGGTTAAATTTAACCTGCGATACGAAATAATATTTGCGAGTATTTCGAGGCGATTTTTGGGGTTTTCTGCTTCGCAAGCTCGCAGCTGCAAGCAGAAGAAGTTAAAATTTGACGAAGATAAGGCATGTAGCCTATCAAGTCAAATTTTAACGAAACCCGCAAAAAGCGTCCGAAAGACGCCGCAAATTTAGCCTATATTCTCTCCGGCTATCATACCAAACGTTAGACAATCTGCGATCGCTACGCTACCTAAGCGGCTAGCTCCGTGTACGCCGCCCGTGATCTCGCCTGCGGCAAATAGTCTTGGAATCGGCATCTCTGTTTGTAGCGAGATAACCTGAGCTTTGGTATTGATATCGATACCGCCCATAGTGTGGTGGAGTTTTGGTGTACCGCGCATAGCGTAGAAAGGCGGTTTAGAGATATCTACGCCGTTTGTAGTGGTTTTATCCATAGGTTTGCCAAAGTCCTCGTCTTTGCCTGATTTAACGAAGCTGTTATATCTCTCGACGGTCTTTTTTAGCTCTGCAGCAGGGATTTTATAAAATGCCGCAAGCTCGTCTAGGGTTTCAAATTTCTTTAGTACGCCAGATTCTAGCGGTTTAGTGTAGTGTTCAGGTATGACCATGTTTTTTACGCCATCGCTATCGCAGAAGTTGATCGGATAGATATCGGCTTTTGCGTCTATTACTTTAAACATAGCTTGAGAGCGGGTGCGGCGGTCTGCTAGCTCGTTCATAAAGCGCTTTCCGGTTCTTGGATCTACTGAAATTCCGTAGCGGAAGCTACCGTTTACGTTAAACATAGAGCCAACGCCAAAGCCTTTTTCGTCAGGGCATGCCCATGGACCAAACTGTATCCAGCTTAGCTGTACCGGAGTTGCGCCGATCCTAAATGCCTCTTTCATAGCGCCTGCGGTTGCGCCCGGGTGGTTGGTGCTATCTGTGGTAGGCAAGATAGACGGGTCTTGAACCTGTCTAAAGAATACGTCGCGGCAAAATCCTCCTGCAGCTAGCACTATGCCTTTTTTGGCTTTTATAGTCTTTTTAGTTCCGGTAGTATTTTCGGCGTCGTCTTTTTGGCTCTTTGGATCAAATTTATAATCCTCTCTGATGATCACACCGTCTACGCCGCCGTCTTTACCGAGTACAAATTCGTCAAATTTAGCCCTTTGTCTTAGCTCGCAGCCTTGTAAATTTTTAAAATATTCTACCATCGGCTGAACGATACCGGAACCCGAGCCGTTAGCGGTTTGAAGCGATCTAGGTACGCTGTGTCCACCTGCGTGAGTGACCTTGTCGATGTATTTAGCGCCGCATTTTAGAGTTAGTTTATATGCATCTTGCGCGCGAGTAGCGATGGTGTCGATGAGATCTACGTGATTTAGTCCGCGGCCGGCTTTTAGGCAGTCTTTGATAAATAGCTCGTTGCTATCTTTGATGCCTTCGGCTTTTTGTTTGTCGCTGTTTGGAACGGCAAAAATTCCGCCGTTAATTACGGAGTTACCGCCGACGCGTCCCATCTTTTCTAGGATTAGGACTTTGTTGCCCTTTTCGGCTGCGGTGATACCGGCTGCAAGTCCTGCAAAACCGGAACCGACGATTACTACGTCCCACTCTTCGTCAAATTTGACGTCTTTAGCGTTAACGGCCGCTTGCGCATTTACTCCGCCTAGAGCTAAAGCTCCGGCACCTACCATACTTAACTTAACAAAATCTCTTCTTGAAACGTTTGAGTTTTTCATAGCTTCTCCTTAAATTTACTTAGCTATTACCTGTAAATCTTTAATTTACGACTATACTCTAAATACCTTTATTACTCTTGGCGTCTTTTGGGCGTCCTCCTTAGATTAAATTTATTTTAGCTAGTGTTATTATAGGACTTAACTTTAAAGAATAAGCTTAAATGAAGGTGTAATTTGGAATTTATTTGTAATATTAAAGGATATATTTGGCTTGAGAGCGTGACTATGTCGGGCTAGGGGTGGAATAAAAATAAATTTGAATTTAGTCTAATTAAATTGATTTATTATGCAAAATTTAAAGATATAAAAATATATTTGATCAAATTTCGGCGATAATATAAAATTTAAGGGCAGGGTAAATTTAGAAAATCGGCAAAAATTTGCAGGGAAAATGGCGGCAAATTTGATCTAGTTTGCCGCCTAAAAATTAAATTTACCCCAGTCTTTTATGTAAAATTTGAGAAAATCCCCATAGGTGCCTAGCCTGTACGAGTTCGGTTTTTTCGAGCTTTGCCACCATCATCTCTTCGTTTTTACCTAGGCGATAAACCACCTCGCCAAACGGGCTAATCAGCATCGAATCGCCGTAAAAGCTCCACTGCTCGCCGCTTGCGGCCTTGTGGTTGCCGACGCGGTTTACGCGCAGGACGTAGATGTTGTTTGTAAAGGCGCGGGTTTTTAGTAGCTCTTCCCAGCGCGACTCGCTAAAAAACGTGCATGCGGTAGGAACTACGACGACATCGACTTTCTTGCGCGCCATATACGCCCACGCCGCGTCAAAATGCGCCTCAAAGCCAAACATCACGCCGATTTTAAATTTCTCATAGTTAAATACGGGTAAATTTAGCTCGCCTTCATCTTTGTTGGTAAAAAATTTCGCCTCGTTCCAGTGCGGGTAGGGCATCAAGATCTGCTGCTCGTAAAAGCGCGAGGACGCGGGGCTAAATCTCGCCGCGACCTTGACGAAGCCTTTGCCTTTGGGTAGTACGAGCGGGGCTAGGATTTCTAGGTTGTATTTTTGCGCCATCGCGGCAAGCGCGTGCTTTTTGCGCTCGCTTTGCTCCTTGATGAGGCTTTTTGGCATGAGCTCGAGCTCTTTAAAAAAGCTATTTAGCACGTACTCGCCGAGCACCACGAGCCTAGCGCCTTCGCCCGCGCAAATCCTAAAATAATAATCAAGCCGCGACTCGCTCATGGGCTGCGTCGGCAGCTGCAGGGCGCAAACGGCTGCGGTCGCGTTATTCATCGTCTGCGTCCTTCACCACTAGCTTTGCGTTTTGCAGGATTTTGTCTGCCTCCTCGAGCAGCTTTTTGCCCTCTTTGTGCAGCTTGACGCTTTGCTCGAGGCTTAAATTTTCATCGCCGAGCTGTTTTAAAATTTCATTTGCTTTGGCGAGTTTGCTTTCAAAATCCTCGCTTAAATTTTCACTCATCTAAAACCTTTTTTATGATTTTTTCAAATTTATCTACTTCGACCAAAAACGCGTCGTGACCGTAGTCGCTGTCTATCTCGTGATAATCGCACGCCTTGCCGATATCCTGCAGCGTCTCGTGCATCTCGCGCATACAGCTTGGCGGAAACAGCATATCGCCGCTAAATGCGACCAGCGTAACCTTGGCGCAAATAGGCAAAAGAGCGTGCGCGAGGTCGTCGTAGTGGCGCGTGCAGTCAAAGATGTTCATCATCTTTACGATGTAAAGGTAGCTCAGCGGATCAAAGCGCTTTGGAAAGCCGTGGCCGTTGTACTCCATATAGCGATCGACCTGAAACCGCCCCGTAAGCTCGTAAAGGCCGTCGGTTTCGACGTAGTTGCGGCCAAATTTGGAGTCCATGGAGCTAGGCGAGAGAAAGCTGATATGCCCCGCCATACGTCCTAGCGCCATGCCTGTTAGCCCCTGCGCGGCGATGTCGTTTTCGTCGTATTGGCCGTCTTTGAAGCCTGGATCGCGCAGTATGCCCTCGATCGCGATTTTGTTAAACGCGATCGCCCAGGCCTTGCTCTGATAGGTGCTGGCTAGGATAATGACGTTTTTGGCGAAATTTGGAAACTCGATCGCAAAACAAAGCGCCTGCATACCGCCTAGGCTACCGCCCACGACCGCATGTGCGCGCTCTATGCCTAAGTGCTCAAAAAGCCTCATCTGCGCCTTTACGACGTCGCTGATAGTAAGCACCGGAAAGCGCAAACGATACTGCTTGCCCGTGCTTTTTTCGATACTGAGAGGATTTGTCGAGCCGAAATTTGAGCCGAGGATATTTACGCAGATGACGAAAAATTTGTTCGTATCTATGCCCTTGCCCTCGCCAACTAGCGCGTCCCACCAACCAAATTTCTGCTCGTTTTCGTATCTGCCTGCGGCGTGGTGGCTGCCCGTTAGGGCGTGACAGACGACTATGACGTTGCTTTTATCCTCGTTTAGCTCGCCGTATGTTTCGTAGGCGAGCTCAAATTCGGGTAAAATTCGGCCGCTCTCCAGATAGAGCGGCTCATTAAATTTTACTTTGCCGGTTTTTAAATTTAGCACTAATTGACTTTGTAGTTAGGGGCTTCTTGTGTTATGACGACGTCGTGGACGTGGCTCTCTTTTAGTCCAGCGCTCGTGATCTCGACGAACTGGGCTTTTTCCTGAAGGGTTTTGATATCTTTTGAGCCCATGTAGCCCATCGCGCTTCGTAGGCCGCCAACTAGCTGATGCACGACCTCTTTTATGCTGCCTGCAAACGGTACGCGGCCCTCTATGCCTTCTGGTACGAGTTTATCTTGAGCGGTGCCTTCTTGGAAATATCTATCGCTGCTGCCTTTCGTCATCGCGCCTATACTTCCCATGCCGCGGTAGACTTTGTACTGGCGTCCTTGGAATGTTATCACCTCGCCCGGAGTCTCCTCGCAGCCCGCTAGCAAGCTACCAGCCATCACGCAGCTAGCGCCTGCGGCTAGGGCTTTAGCCACGTCGCCCGAGTACTTTAGTCCGCCGTCTGCGATGACCGGGATACCGTATTTTGCAGCCTCGGCCGAGCAACTATCGACGGCGAAAATTTGAGGTACGCCAACGCCCGCTACTACGCGAGTGGTGCAGATGGAGCCTGGTCCTATGCCCACCTTGATACCGTCGGCGCCTGCTTCTGCTAGGTCTTTGACGGCGGCCGGGTTTGCGATATTTCCAGCGACGACGTCCACTTTTAGCTCGGCTTTGACTTGCCTTAGCGTGTCTAGCACGCCTTTTGAGTGGCCGTGGGCGGAGTCGATGACGATGACGTCTACGCCTGCTTCCGCTAGGGCTTTTGCTCTATCCATTTGCCCGACGCCGATAGCTGCTGCCACGCGGAGTCTGCCGTAGGCGTCTTTGTTTGCGTTTGGATACTCTTTGCGTTTTTTTAGATCTTTTATGGTTATGAGGCCCTCTAGGTGACCGTCTTTATCGACGATAGGTAGCTTTTCTACGCGGTTTTGAGAGAAAATTTTCTCCGCGTCGTCTAGCGTGCAACCCTTTGGAGCGGTGATTAGCGGGGCTTTGGTCATCCTATCTTTTACGAGGACGCTTCTATCGTTTTCAAATCTCAAATCGCGGTTGGTTAGGATTCCTATCAATTTATTTTCCTCATCTACAACCGGAACGCCCGAGATATGCAGATCCGCCATCATATCAAGCGCGGAGCCTACGCTAGCGTTTGGCGAGATGGAGATAGGATCGATGATTACGCCGCTTTCGCTTTTTTTCACGCGGCGGACCTCTTTGACCTGGCTTTGTATGTCCATATTTTTATGTATGACGCCGATACCGCCCAGGCGCGCCATCATGATCGCCGCGCGGTGCTCGGTGACGGTGTCCATCGCAGCCGATACGATCGGGATGTTTAGCTCCACGTTTCTGCTAAAGCGCGTTTTTATATCGACTTGTTTAGGCAAAATTTCGGAGTACTGCGGGACGAGCAAAACGTCGTCAAAGGTGAGAGCCTTCGTAACTATCTTCATTCGTTTATCCTTTTATAGAGTTTTCTAAACTGAGCGCGCCTTCTAGCAGCGTTTTTTCATCCCACGCCTTTGCAATGAGCTGAGCAGAGACGTTTAGGCCGTCCGCGTCTTTAGCTACCGGAACTGAAATAGCAGGCAAACCGGCTAAATTTACGCTGATCGTATAGATGTCTGATAGATAGGAATCTAGCGGGTTTTTTAGCTCGCCAAATTTATACGCCGTGCTAGGGGCGACCGGCATTAAAATGAGGTCGCATTCGCTCAAAATTCGCTCGTATTTAGCTTTAGCGTAGGCTCGAGCTTTTTGCGCTTTGATGTAATACGCGTCGTAATAGCCGCTACTAAGCACGAAAGTGCCTAGCAGGATTCGTCTTTTCACCTCTTCGCCAAACCCCTCCGAGCGTGAATTTACGTAAAGTTCTTTTAAATTTTTAGCTTCTGCCCTGCGTCCGTATCTCACTCCGTCGTAGCGGCTGAGATTTGCGCTGGCTTCGGCGGTGGCGATGATGTAGTAGGTTGCGATATCGCATTTTGAGTTTTCTAAATTTTTATAGATTATTTTGTGGCCTGCGGCTTTTAAAATTTCGACCGCTTTTAAAAGCGCCTTTTTGGTCTCTTCCGAGGCTTCGTTTATGTAGTTTTCGATGACGCAGATCGTGAGTTTTTTGTCCGCGTTTAGTTTGTCCGCTACGCTTTCAAATTTGATATCCGCGCTCGTGCTATCCTTGTCGTCGTGTCCCGCGATGATATCGTATAGGATCGCGGCGTCCTCGACGTTTTGCGTTATAGGGCCGATCTGATCGAGCGAGCTGGAGTAAGCGCCAAGACCGTAGCGGCTAACGCGCCCGTAGGTGGGCTTTAGCCCGACGCATCCGCAAAATGCCGCAGGCTGGCGTATCGAGCCGCCCGTATCGCTGCCAAGGGCTGCAACCGCTAGCCCCCCCGCTACCGCAGCCGCCGAGCCGCCAGAGCTGCCGCCCGGTACTCTTTCGCGGTTTAGGGGATTTAGCGTTTTGCCGTAGTAACTGCTCTCGGTCGTGCTTCCCATGGCAAATTCGTCCATATTCGTACGGCCAAACGGCGCTAAGCCTGAGGCTAGCAGCTTTTCGACGACGGTCGCGTTATAAGGCGCGACGTATCCTTGTAAAATTTTAGAAGCGCACGTGACGCTCCAGCCTTTTACCTGGATGTTGTCTTTGATAGCGATCGGTACGCCAGCACCCAGTTTATCAAGCGGCAAATTTGCCAGTTGCTCGACGTAAGCGCCAAGTTCTTTATCTGCGAAAATTTTCTTTTCCAGCTCGTTTCTAAGCTCGGCTACTTCGCCGGCGCTTAGCTTTAGAGCCTCTTTTAAAGTTATCATTTTTTATCCTTAAATTTTATTACCGCTACGATGCCAACGGCCGTAACCGCGAGTATCGCCGAGATGGTTGCCGCGACGAACCAAGCGGAGATGGGCTCAGACATTTTTTAGTACCTTTTCGCATCTCGGGCAGGTTTCTCCGTCGTGCTTAGCGGTAAATTTCCAACATCTCGGGCATTTGTGACGCGTCGATAAAACGAGTTTAAATTTATCGTTTCCGACGTCAAATTCGGCTAGGCCGTCGCTGCCGTCTAGGCTCTGGACGTCACTAACCATATACCAGTCGCTGATCTCGTTTATATCCTCGCTCAGGATCAAATTTGAGCTGGTTTGTAACACTAGCTCTAAGGTCGATTTTATCTTTTTATCTTTTTTGAGTACGTCGATTAGTTCGAAAAATTTCTCGCGGCTAGCGACTAGCAGCTCGTCGTCTACGTTAAACTCAAAATCTAGCGGCGCGTACTCTAGATCAAAAGCGTCGGTCGCGCCGTTTTTTATGATCTTAGGCGCATAGTCCATCGCCTCGTCCACGGTGTACGTGAGCGTCGGAGCGATGAGCGGCAGGAGCGCTCTGGTGATTAGCGCCATCGCGCTTTGAGCCGAGCGGCGCGTATCGCTGTCTTTGGCGTCGCAGTATAGGCGGTCTTTACAGATATCAAGGTATATGCCGCTTAAATCTGCGCTTAAGAAATTCATCAGCAGGCTAAAGCCCTTTGAAAAGTCGTAGTTTCTAAACGCCGCTTCGGCCTCGTCGAATGCTTTTTTCGCGCGGCTTAGTATCCAGCGGTCAAGGATGTTGAAATTTGACGTTTCGATATCTTCTAGATCGTTTACGTTGGCTAGTAGAAATCTTATCGTATTGCGTATTTTTCGGTATTGTTCGCTTACTTGTTTTAGGATGTTTTCGCTGATTTTTAGGTCGCTGGAGTAGTCGCTAAGCGCAACCCAAAGGCGTAAAATTTCCACGCCGTAGGTTTTAGCGACGTCAGCCGGAGCCACGACGTTGCCCTTGCTTTTACTCATCTTTTGACCGTTTTCATCGACGGTAAAACCGTGCGTGAGTACGCTTCTATACGGCGCTCGTCCTTGCGCGGCGCAGCTTAGCAGTAGCGAGCTTTGGAACCAGCCTCTGTGCTGATCGCTGCCCTCTAGATACATATCAGCAGGATAGCTACCCGCATCGTAGTCGCCGCTTTTTAGCACCGCAGCCCACGTCGAGCCGCTGTCAAACCAAACGTCTAGGATATCCATCACTTTTTCTAAATTTTGCGGGTCGTATTTACAGTTTGACGGCAAGAGATCCTTTATCTCGCTATCCCACCACGCGTCCGCGCCTTTTTGCTCGAATATTGCCGCGACGTTATCTAAAATTTCATCGTCAAATATCGGCTCTTTGGTATCCTTAAGTCTAAAAAACGCTATCGGCACGCCCCAGTCGCGTTGGCGCGAGATGCACCAGTCGGGACGATTTTCTATCATCGAGCCTATCCTTTTTACGCCGCTTGCAGGGTAAAATTTGACGTTTTCAAGCTCTTTTAGCGCGACTTCTCGTAGCGTTTTGCCCTCGATTTTCGGCTCATCCATGGCGATAAACCACTGCTTCGTAGCGCGGTAGATGACCGGCTTGTGCGTTCTCCAGCAAAATGGATATGAGTGGACAAATTTGCTGACTTTTAGCAAATTTGAGCCTAAAAGCTCTAAAATTTTCTCGTTTGCTTTAAAGATATGCATGCCTATTAACTTGTCCGCTACGCCGTCTGGGAATAACTTTTTGGCCTTTAGCGTCTCGTCGTACAGACCGCCTTCATCGACGGGCATGATGACTTCGATGCCGTATTTTAGGCTCACGTGGTAGTCGTCTTCGCCGTGCCCCGGGGCAGTGTGAACTAGACCCGTACCGCCGTCCATCGTGACGTGATCGCCTAGGATAAATAGCGATTTTCTGCCGTTTAGCGGATTTATAGCGTGCAGGTTTTCAAGCTCAGCGGAGGCGAATTCTTTTTAAATTTCGCCCTTCGTTAGTCCTTCTTTTTCAAGC
>CALIWP010000382.1 GCA_938046705.1 uncultured Campylobacter sp.
TGTGATAGTAGGTCTTAGCGAGATAGCAGAGGCTGGCGAGACATTAATAGGCGTAAAAACAGATAAAGAGGCTCGTGAATACGCACAGAAAAAGGCCGAATATTTACGCCAAAAAGAGCTCAGTAAAACTACTAAAGTAAGCCTAGAAGAGCTTAGCGAAAAGATCGCCGAGGGCGAGCTAAAATCGCTCCCTGTTATCGTCAAAGCTGACGTGGGCGGCTCGCTAGAAGCCATCAAAGCAAGCCTAGAAAAACTTCGCAACGACGAGATAAAAGTAAATATCATCCACTCAGGCGTGGGCGGCATCACCCAAAGCGACGTAGAGCTAGCCAGAGCGAGCGAAAACTCCGTGATTTTGGGCTTTAACATTAGGCCTACTGGCGAAGTGAAAGAAAAAGCCAAAGAAAGCGGCGTCGAGATCAAAACCTACAACGTCATCTATAACCTACTCGACGACGTCAAAGCGATCCTAAGCGGCCTAATGTCGCCTGTAATCCACGAGGAGCAGCTCGGACAAGCGCAAGTACGTCAGGTTATCAACGTCCCTAAAGTGGGCGCGATAGCAGGTTGTATGGTGACCGAGGGCACGATAAACCGCGGTGCGAAAATCCGCCTAATCAGAAACGGCGTAGTCGTACACGAGGGCACCGTAAGCTCGCTAAAACGCTTCAAAGACGACGTGAGAGAGGTTGCGCGCGGCTTTGAGTGCGGCGTAGGTATCGACGGCTATAACGACATCAGAGAAGGCGACTACATAGAGAGCTTTAAAGAGGTAGAGGAGCAAGCCAGCCTATGAATCCCTCGGAGATAAAGCGTCTGCGCACGCAAAGCGTACTAAAAGAGCTGCTACCTGAGGCTCTATCTACGCTTGAGGATGAGCTTTTACGTGGGCTTTGTGTGACGGATGTCGAGTGTAAAAAAGGCAGATACGACGCATTCGTTTATCTAGATAAAATGATGTTTGATGAGCGCGAGCAGGCCTATATACTAGACCGCCTAAAGCGCGTATCAAAGCACCTGCAAAACCACTGTATGGCGGCCGAGGGCTGGTATAGAGCGCCGAATTTTCACTTTAAATTCGACGATAGGCTCGAATACCAAAACCACATGGACGATTTGTTTGAAAAAATCTCAGAGGATCTAAATAAAAATGCAAAATCTTGAAAATCTGATCTCGCAGTGCGGCGTGCAGCTCTATGACGTCGAGGTCGCGAATGAAAACGGTAGAGCGATCTATAGGATCTACATCACAAAACCAGGCGGCGTAAATTTAGACGACTGCGAAAAGGTCTCGCGTTTGCTTTCGCCGATATTTGACGTCGAGCCGCCGCTTAGCGGAGACTACGTGCTAGAGGTTAGCTCGCCCGGACTTGAGCGAAAGCTAGAAAAACCGAGCCATTTTATATCAAGCGTCGGCGAACTGGCTAAAATTTCAGCCGAAGTAGACGGCGAAAACAAAAAACTAAAAGGCAAAATTTTATCCGCCGACGATGAAGAAATATCGTTTGAAAGCGAAGGTCAAATTTTAAAAATAAAAATTGCAAACATAAAAAAGGCGAAAACCTATATCGAGTGGTAAGCTGCAAATTTAAAGGCTCAAATTTATTGAGTTAAATTTTACAAATTTGAGCTCTTTAAATTTATATCGCAAAGTTAAAACGCACCGCAGTCAAATCTCTTAAATTTAACCTTTCAAATTTTAAAACCGCCTCCGCGTAAATTTAAAATTTCCACAAAAAGCAAAAAACAATGGCGTAAATTTCGGCGATTCTACCCGCCTACTCCCCAAAGCGCGCGGCGTAAATTTAATACCCGACTAGCAAAACATAAGCTAACTTTGGCTATAATCCCTAAATTTTTTAAAAAGTAGGAATCATGAGCTTTTTAGATATTTTTTCCAAAACAAGAAAGCAACAATCCGCTCCTAGCGAGGCTCCGGCGCACTGGGTCAAATGCGACAGCTGTCATTCGCTGATGTATTACAAAGAGGTCGAGGCAAATTTTAACGTCTGTCCAAAGTGCGGTTTTCACATGAGATTAGCCGCCGACAAGAGGATAGCGATGATCTGCGACGAGGGCAGTTTCGTCGAGCTTGACACCAAGCTAAAGCCCGTCGATCCGATCAAATTCGTCGATAAAAAATCCTACAAAAAACGCATAAGCGAAAACGAGGAAAAAACGGGCAGAAGCTCGGCCGTGATCTGCGGCGAGGCCAAGATAGACGGTATGAACGTACAGCTGGCGGTTTTTGATTTTAGCTTTATGGGCGGGTCTTTAGGCTCGGTCGAGGGCGAAAAGATCGTGCGCGCCGTAAAAAGATCGCTCGATAAAAAACAGCCTCTCATCATCGTTTCGGCTTCGGGCGGAGCGAGGATGCAGGAGAGTACGTTTTCGTTGATGCAGATGTCAAAAACTTCCGCCGCGCTAAAGCTGCTTGACGAGGCTAAGGTGCCCTATATATCGGTCTTAACCGATCCTACGATGGGCGGCGTGAGCGCGTCTTTTGCCTGGCTGGGCGACGTCATCATCGCAGAGCCCGGCGCTCTCATCGGATTTGCCGGACAGCGCGTTATCAAGCAAACCATCGGAGCCGATCTGCCTGAGGGCTTTCAAAGATCTGAGTTTTTGCTAGAGCACGGCCTAATAGACGCCATAGTCGAGCGCAAAGAGCATAAGCAGTTTTTAAGCGATATGATAAGGCTGCTCTCAAACAACCCGGCCTACGCCGCTAAGCAGCCTAGCGCTCAAAATTTGGACGACGAGGAATAAAATTTGGAAATTTCCGTGTTTTGCATCCAAAAGTCAAAACGTGAAAATTTTGAAAACGAGATCAAAGAGTACGCGAAAATGTCGTCGAAATTCGCCAAAATTTCAGACGTCGTTATCTTTAACGACAAAATCGCCAAAGCCCAAAGCAAAGGGCGAGATGAGGCGCTAAAAGCCTACGACGAGGTTTATGAGCCAAATTTAAACGGCTTTTGCGTGGCGCTTGACGAAGCGGGTCGCGAATTTAACAGCGAGGAGTTTGCCAAACTCATCTCGGACAAGGCTCAAATTTCGTTTTTTATCGGCGGAGCTTACGGGCTGAGCCAAAATTTTAAACAAAAAACCGACGCCGTCGTTAGCCTAAGCCGCATGACGATGGCGCACAAGATCGCCAAACTTATGCTTCACGAGCAGATTTTCAGAGCTCTTTGCATAAACGCGAACCACCCATATCACAAATAAAGGAAAAAAATGCGCAAAAGCGACCTGGAGCAGTTTAAGGCACTTTTACTGGAGCGAAAAGCACAGATAACTAAAAATATTTTAGACTCGTCAAACGAGATGGCAGGACTACGCCAAAGCGGCGTCAGCGACGAGTTTGATATCGCCTCCGTAAACGCCGATCAGCTCATCGAGCAATCAATCAGCGCTCAACAAAGACAAGAACTAGCCGAGATCGACGTCTCGCTGCGAAAGATCGCCGACAAAACCTACGGCATCTGCGAGATGTGCGAGGAAGATATCGGACTGGCGCGTCTGCGCGTCAAACCGCACGCAAAATACTGCATCACCTGCCGTGAGATAGTGGAAAAAACCGCAAAATAGGGGTACGCCATGCAAATCAAACGTTTTATAGCTTGCGCCGTGCTTTACCTGGTCGTAGTCGGCGCGATCGTTTATCTTTTCGAGGGCGGCTCTTACGAGCTTCATCTTAAATTTGCCCTTTTCGGTAGCGACGTCGAGTATGCGTTAAATTTACCCGTCGCCGTCTGGATGATACTGCCGCCTGCGATTTTGACGATATTTTGCGTGCTTCACATGGCTTATCACGGGTTTAAATTTTACGCCTTTAAACGCAAAATTTCGCACGATGAGAAATTTTACAGAGAGCTCGGCAAAGAAATTTTACTCGGCCTTGATACGAACAAAGACTTTAAAACGAACTTTTATAAAATCCCGTCCCAGATAGCTAGAATCCTCTCGCCGTGGGATAGATACAAGGACGCAAATATCGAGGGCGAGGAGCTACAAAACGTCCTAGACACCGTGCGCACGGTCAAAAACGGCGAAGTCGCCGACCTAAAGAAATTTAAGCTACCTAAGGACAATCCGCTCTTTATCAAAAACGAGCTAAACAAAATAGCAAATTTGGACGGATACTATCTGGAAACGCTTAAAAAATCTATGGGCGATCAAGGCGAAATAGTCCGCGAAGCAAGGCAAAAACTAATAAATTTAGGCTCGCTCGCCGATATCAAAAAATTTGCTCCAGATCTGGACGAAAAAGAGATCATGACCCTTATCGCCCGCTTTGCCAAAGACGAGATAAATTTGAGCAACGACGAGATTTTGGAGCTGTTAAATTCGGATAAAATTTCAAAAGACAGCTTTAGTATCAGCGCCGCGACGCTAAAAAGCAAAATCGCTCCGGACGCTATCATCGGCATATTCGAGCGGCTCAAAAACGAACGCCAAGAGGCGCAGGAAGCGTACGTCTATCTGCTGTTTGAGTTTGAGATGCTCGAGCGCGCGCAGGAGGTTTTAGCAGGCCTTGAAGCAGGCGAATACCAAAATTTCCGCACCTTGCTATACCTCAGACAAAACGGCAAAAACGTCCCGACAGATCTATTTTTCAAGCACGCGCATTGCTGATAGATTTTTCAAAAAAGCCGCTTTTTCTAGCTCCGCTCGCGGGCTTTTCGGATCTGCCGCTTAGAAGCGTGGTCAAGCAGTTTGGCTGCGACGTGACGGTGAGTGAGATGATAAGCGCAAACGCCCTAGTTTACGAGGGTAGTAAAACGCTTGAGATGCTCAAAAAATCGCCGCTTGAAACGCCATATATCGTGCAGATAGCGGGCAGCGACGCAGACATCGTCAAAAAAGCGGTGGAGATTTTAAACGGTATCGAGGGTATCGACGGTATCGATCTAAACTGCGGTTGCCCAGTGCCAAAAATCGTCAAACAGTCCGCAGGCTCGGCTCTGCTAAAAGATATCTCAAATCTAAAACGCATCGTAGAAACCATCAAAAAAACCTCAAATAAGCAAATGACTAGCGTCAAACTACGCCTGGGCTTTGACGAGAAAATACCCGAAATTTTAGCCCTCGCCGCGCAGGACGCCGGAGCTGACTACATCGCATTTCACGGACGCACGAGAGCGGGCGGCTATACGGCTGCGGTAGACTACGCCGCGATCGGCCGAGCTAAAGAAGCTGTAATCATCCCCGTCATCGCAAACGGCGACATCTCGCCCGAAAATGCGGCCGACGTGCTAAATTTAACCAACGCCGACGCGCTAATGATAGGGCGCGCCTGCATCGGCAAGCCGTGGGTTTTCCACGAGATAAAGACGGGCGGCAGCATCGACGCGGCGACGAAAAAGGCGATCATCTTGGCGCATTTTGACGCGATGATCGAGCACTACGGCGAGCACGGAGCGGCGGTATTTCGCAAGCACCTACACCGCTACTCCAAAGGCATAGACGGCGCCAGCGTCTTTCGCGACGAGATAAACCATATCGCCGAGCCAGACATCCTGCGCCAAAAAATCCAAGCCTTTTTCTAACCATGCAAGGCTACATCCTGCACACGCAAAAAGTGCGCGACGAGGACCTACTCGTCTACATCCTCACGCCCTCGCTGCTAGTCAAATCCTACCGCTTCTACGGCGCGCGCCACTCAAACGTCCTGCAAGGCTACAAGATCGACTTCGAGCTCGAAGGCGGCGAAAACTTCCTCCCGCACCTGCGCAGCGTCCTGCACCTAGGCTACCGCTGGCTACTCTCGCGCGAGCGGCTACTCGCGTGGCAGCAGTTTATGCGCCTACTCTACGCGCACCTGCGAGACGTCGAGCAGATAGACGAGGTGTATTTTCGGGAGCTTGAGCTTTGCGCCTCGCGCTTTGACAGGGGCGCTCCCAAACGCCTACTCATCGAGAGCTACGTGCGCATTTTGGAGGCTGAGGGCAGGCTGCACGACGAGCTTTTTTGCTTTATCTGCGACGAGCCCGTGGAGGATAGAGTTGCGCTAGCTAGGAGCTTCTTGCCCGCTCACGAGCACTGCGCCGCACAAAAGGGTTTTGCGTTAGAAAAGATAAAAATGCTCTTTAGCGAGCGCTCTACGCTGCTGCTTGACGATGACGAAATAGATGCGCTCTACTCCATTTTGCTTCAGGGGCTTTGATCAAATTTGGCGTTTCAAATTTGACTTGCCAGAGTTTGCTTTTAAATTTAACCCGCTCAAATTTTATGCGGACGGATCTCGCCGTGCCCTGCTCCCGATATCCAAATTTATCGGCTCAAATTTCATCAAATTTACCGCCTCTTTACCAGCTTTTAGTTAAAATTTCGCAAATTTGACTTAAGGGATAAATTTGAACAAACTCGCACTTAGCCTCGC
>CALIWP010000383.1 GCA_938046705.1 uncultured Campylobacter sp.
TCGCGCTTGCCTTTTCTAAATTTACCCGTCTCGCTTTCAAAATTTATCCCGTAGCTTCACCCGAAATTTAATCAAAAATCAGTAAAATAGCCCAAAATTTACAAGGAAGCACATGAAAACCATCCAAGAAAATTTAAAGCTATTTTACGTCGGTCTCAAAGACAAAGAGCCGTTTTTTTACAAAAACAAAGACCTCACGACACACGCAGCCATCATCGGCATGACCGGTAGTGGCAAAACTGGCCTTGGTATCGGCATCCTAGAAGAAGCCTGCATCGACAACATCCCGACCTTTATAATCGACCCAAAGGGCGATATGACAAACCTCGCTTTGGTCTTCCCGCAGATGCGCGCGCAGGATTTTGCGCCGTACGTCGATGAAAACGAAGCGCAAAACAAAGGCATGAGCGTGGATGAATTTGCCGCTAGCGAAGCGCAGACGTGGGCAAAAGGCATCGAGGGTTCGTTTCAAAGTTTAGAGCGAGTGGGACTTTTAAAGGATAGCGCCGAGCTAAAAATTTACACACCAAAGAGCAGTAGCGGCGTCGGCGTGGCGCTGCTGGGCGATTTTGCGCGCCCGAATTTAGATGCAGGCAGCGAGGAGTTTAGCGAGTACGTAGGCTCTCTGGCTAGCTCCGTGCTCTCGCTCGTTGGCATAGAAAACGACGTAAACTCAAAAGAACACCTGCTCATCTCAAACATTTTTACCCTTAAATTTAGCCAGGGCGCGGACGTGAGCCTAGAGGAGCTCATCGGCTTTATCGCGACGCCTCCGTTTGCCAAGATCGGCGTATTTGACGTGGAGAAATTTTACCCGAGCTCCGAGCGTATGAAGCTAGCCGTCAAGATCAACACGCTGCTTGCAAGCCCTGATTTTCGCGCGTGGCTAAGCGGCGAGCGGCTAGACATCTCAAAGATGCTTTTTAACGCAAACGGCAAGGCAAAGTGCAATATCTTTACCATCTCGCATCTAAAAGACGGCGAGAGGATGTTTTTCGTGACGCTGCTGCTAAACGAGATCATCGCGTGGATGCGCAAGACCGAGGGTACGAGCTCGCTTCGCGCGGTGCTTTATATGGACGAGATTTTCGGATTTTTCCCGCCAAACGGCAACCCGCCTAGCAAAACCCCGATGCTAACTCTACTCAAGCAAGCCCGCGCACACGGCCTTGGCGTGATACTAAGCACCCAAAACCCGGTCGATCTGGACTACAAAGGCCTTAGCAACATCGGCACGTGGTTTATCGGGCGCTTGCAAACCGCGCAGGATAAAGCGCGCGTGATCGACGGTATGACGGGGCTTGCGGGCTCTGCGATGGATAAAGGCGAGATAGAAAATCTCATCTCAAATTTGCAAAAGCGCAATTTCCTCTTAAAAAACATCCACGAGGACGGGCTGTCCGTCATCTCGACGCGCTGGGCTCTGAGCTATCTCAAAGGACCGCTTAGCCGAGAGCAGATTTCAAATTTGATGAAAGAGCAAAAGAGCGGGTCAAATTTGAGCGAGTTAAGCCCGGCAAAAAGCTTTGCCGCCAAGCCGGTGCTGTCGCCGGACATCGCTCAGCTTTACGCAGCAAGCTCAAATTTACACGAGGGCGGCGAACTGGAGGGGTATCTTTACGGCGAAGCCAAAGTGCGATTTTACGACGCTAAAAAGGGGCTTGACGAGGTTCGCGAGGTAAATTTTACGCTAAGGCTGGATGAAGCTCAAAAAAGCGCCGACTGGAGCGAGGCTAGCGAAAATATGCATTTTACCGCGGTTGCAGAGCCGAATTTCAAGCTCTCATACGCGCCGCTGCCGGGCTTTGTCGCGGGAGCTAAAAATTTCAAAGAGCTAACCAAAAATTTCAAAGAATTTATCTATAGAAACTACAAACTTAGGCTCTTTAGCGCGCTAAATTTAAGCTCGGCGCCAAATGAGAGCAAGGAGGAGTTTTACGTCCGTTTAGCGGATAAATGCAACGAAATTTTAGAGGCGCAAACGGCCAAGCTCACGGCGGAATTTGGCAAACAAAAGGCGCGCCTAGAGGAGAAACTAAACCGCTCGGTGGCAAAGCTAGAAAAAGAGCAGCGGGATTTCAAAAGCAAGGGGATAGAGACCGCGATCTCGGTGGGAGCTAGCATTTTGGGTGCGATATTTGGCAAGGGGCTGCTAAGTAGTGGCAACATCGGCAAGGTCGCGACCTCCGCGCGCTCGGCAAACAGCGTGCTAAAAGAGCGTAGCGACGTCAAACTAAGCGAGCAAGAAGTCGCCCAGCTAAACGCGCAGATCGAGGAGTTGATAGCGAAATTTGAAGAAGACGCCAGCGAGCTAAAAGCCAAAAACGACGTGCAAAACGTGGGGGTGACGGAGGTGGAGGTGGGGCCGAAGAGTAGCGATATATACGACGAAAAGGTCTATCTTCTTTGGAAGTAAAATTAGTGGCTTGTCTTTTTGGTTTATACTTCGTTGGATTTAAATTTTACTCGGTCACTACCGACCAGGTAGCTCCCGTCGTAAAATTTTAATCCGCCTCGTCTAAACACAAAAATACTTCGCCTTATCTTTCTTATATTCAAATTTGGACTCAAATTTTACTCGCCGAGACCCGCACCCCAAAAACGTAAATTTAAAATTTGTAGCGCGACAGCGCCAGATAAAACTGCGCATAGCGCAGCAACCCCTCACGTCGTAGGGGATAGGGGATCGTTAAGGGGGAAGGGAGCGACTTCGTAATTCAAGCCCCTTCCCCCTTAACAAGAAAGATTGGCTTGCGCAAAAAGCTTAGTACACAACACCAAATTTAACCAAAGCAAATTTAGCATCTTAAAGTTGCGGGTTTGCTCAAGTGAAATTTACAAATTTACCGTCCTCCAAAACGACCGATTTATCAAAAAATCAGCCGAATTTAATTAATATTGCGAAATCGAAACAAAAATCAGGATAAAAAATGAACGAAAATTTGATAGCTTATGCTGCGGCGTATCTGCTAGGCGGCATCCCCTCGGGCGTGATTTTGGCTTATATCTTCGGTGGTGTGAACATCAGAAGCGAAGGTAGCGGCAGCATCGGCGCGACCAATGTTTTGCGCGTGCTAAAGCAAAAAGACCCCAAACTCGCTAAAAAAATCGCGATTTTGACCGTCGTTTGCGACGTTTTAAAGGGTGTTTTGCCGATACTGATCGCGAAATTTTTAGGCCTTACTCCCGCGACGCTTTGGGCGATGGCGGTACTTTCAGTGCTCGGACACTGCTATTCGCCGTTTTTAAAATTTGAAGGCGGCAAGGGCATAGCCACTGGTGCGGGCGTTTTGGCGGTTTTTTTGCCGCTTGAAATCATTATCGCGCTTGGAGTTTGGTTCGTCGTGGGCAAGCTGCTTAAGATCTCCTCGCTAGCCTCGCTAGCCGCGCTTGTGGCGTTTATCGTAGCGACTTTTGCGCTTCAGCCGCAAATCCCTGATATCGACTCCTATGCGCCGATATTTTTGATCGCGTTTTTGGTCGTTTATAAGCATTTGCCAAACATCAAACGCCTAATAACCGGGCAAGAAAAGCGCGTAATTTGACGACCATTATCAGAGACTACGAATTTAGCACGATCATCGGGCTGCTTGATTTTGAGCGCGTGACGCCGCAAAAGGTAAGAGTGAGCGCGGAATTTGAAAGCGGCGAGTTTATAGACTACGTGGAAATGATAAATTTGATCGAGGAAATTTACGCGCAAGAAAAATTTGGCACCGTGGAGAGCTCGCTTGAAATTTGCGCAAAAAAGTTGAAGGAAAAATTTAACTCGCTTAGCTTTTTGAAAATGGAAATTTTAAAAATCGAGATCGCCAAAAATGCGACGGTTGGCGCAAGAGCTGAGTTTAAATATTAAATTTTTTTTAAAGTATCTTGAAATCTTGCTTAATTTATGCTACAATCCCAACAAATTTTACTGAAGGGAAAAAATGAGAATTTTAATAGTTGAAGATGAGGTAACTCTAAACAAAACCATCGCCGAGGGCTTGCAAGAGTTCGGCTATCAGACCGACAGCTCGGAGAATTTCAAGGATGCCGAATACTACATCGGTATTAGAAATTACGATTTGGTTTTGACCGATTGGATGCTGCCTGACGGCGACGGCGTGGATCTGATCAACATCATCAAACATAAATCTCCACGCACCGCAGTAGTCGTACTATCTGCGAAAGACGATAAAGATAGCGAAGTTAAGGCATTTAGAGCTGGTGCGGACGACTATATCAAAAAGCCGTTTGATTTTGATGTTTTGGTAGCTAGAATCGAAGCGAGACTTCGCTTTGGCGGTACGAACGTTATCAAAATAGACGACCTTATCATCGATCCGGACGAGGAGAAAATCACATATCTAGGTCAAGATATCGAGCTAAAAGGCAAGCCGTTTGAGGTACTAACTCACCTTGCGCGCCACAGCGATCAGATCGTCAGCAAAGAGCAGCTACTAGACGCGATCTGGGAGGAGCCTGAGCTCGTAACTCCAAACGTAATCGAAGTAGCAATCAATCAAATCCGCCAAAAAATGGATAAACCGTTAAATATCTCGACTATCGAGACGGTCAGAAGACGCGGGTATAGGTTTTGCTTTCCCAAAAAAGCCTAAGATTTAGGTTTATAGTGCAATTAGCATCGGCTTCTACGATGCTAATTCTCATCATCTCCGTTCTTTTATACCAGTATATCAAGGTCACGATATACGAGGGCATCTCGCAATCGCTCGCATACGAAGCTAAAATTTTATCCACGAGCGCAAATTTATCTAAAGTAGAAAAACCGTTTGAGTACTTCACGCTAAACGATAGTCCCACTAGAGCAAAGCTTGTCGAAGGCAAAATGGTATCGCCTTATTTCGTCACGGAAAGGGTCGGTCAAAAGACACATTTGACGTTATTTTATCCGTATATGGATGACACCAGCATCGCGCTAACTAAAGACACCACTCATCAAAGCAAACTCATAGATCAAATTTTAATTGATATCATCATGGTAAACGCCACGTCGATACTTCTAATTATTTTTTACGTGCTGTTTTTGTCGCGGATGCTGCTGGTGCCGATTAAAATTTTAAGCAGAAAAATGACGAATTTAAACGAGCGGTTTTTGCAGACGGTGAGCCTTGACGAGCTACCGCCCGAGTTTAAGCCGCTAGGCAAAAGCCTAAACCGCTTAATCGAGCGTATTCAGACTTTCGTGCTTTATCAAAAGGAGCTTTTTGTCGGCGTCGCTCACGAGCTAAAAACGCCGCTTGCAGTGATGAAAACCAAAAACGAAGTGACGCTAATAAAGCCGCGCGAGAGCGAAAAATACATCGAAGCGCTTAAAAACAATAACGAAGCCATAAATCAGATGAACAAAATGATCGGCTCGATCCTAGAGATCGGACGGCAGGAGGGCGCACAGTTTGAGGAGGCCGTGCGTATCGACATCATTGAGTTTTTAAATCAATCGGCGAATAATTTTAAAATTTTAGCTCGCGGCGAGGGCAAGGATATCGCGACCGATTTTGCTCCGAGCAGTCTTGAGATGACGCTACAAACGACGCTTTTAACGCATGTTATTCAAAATTTCGTCCAAAACGCGATCAAATTTTCTCCTCGCGGCGCCGTGGTCACGCTGCGCTCGCGTCTTAGCGAAAACGAATTTATCATCGAGGTCGTAGACGAGGGCTGCGGTATCGATGAGAGCAAGGATCTCTTTGCGCCGTTTAAGCGTTTTGGCGATAAGGGCGGAGCGGGACTTGGGCTATTTTTAGCTAAGGGCGCAGCTCAGGCTCTGGGCGGCTCGGTAGCTATCAAAAATCGCACCGACGGGCGCAGCGGCGCGGTATCGACCATCACTTTAGCGATAAATAAAAATAATAAAGGCAAATAAATGGCAAAACGAACCGCCGTCATAGACCTGGGCTCAAATTCGATGCGAATGGCGATTTTTGAAAAGACTTCGCGTTACGCGTTTCACATCATCGGTGAATTTAAGATGAAGGTGCGTCTGGGTGAGGGCGCGTACGAACATGGCGGCGAGATCTCGGAAAAGTCGATGCAAAAGGCCTGCGAGGCGCTTAGCGAGTTTAAAAATATCGCAAAAAACTACAAATGCTCGAAAATTTTCGCCATGGGCACCTCGGCTCTGCGCGACGCCCCAAACGCCGGCGAGCTCATAAGCATGGCGCGCAAAGAGCTTGGGATAAATTTAAAGGTCGTTAGCGGCAAGGATGAAGCTACGTTTGGCGGCGTGGCGGCATTAAATTTGCTAGAACCCCTAGACGAGTTCGTCACGCTTGATATCGGCGGAGGCTCTGCAGAGCTTGCACTTGTTAGCGGAGGCAAGATAACTGACGCCGTGTCGCTAAATTTAGGCACCGTGCGGCTAAAGGAGCTATTTTTCGATAAGAAAAATTTAAACGCCGCAGCGCCCTTTATCAAAGAGGCGTTTAAAAGCTTGCCTAAAAACTTTAAAAGCAAAAACCTAGTCGCCATCGGGGGCAGCCTGCGCGCGATATCTTCGGCCATCATGTCGGCGCAAGACTACCCGCTAAAAACTGTGCACAACTTTGCCTACAAATTTCAAAACCATAAAAATTTCATCGAAAATTTAGCCCGAGCGAGCGTGCTTGAGCTTGGGAAATTCGGCATCAAAAAAGACCGCTTCGATACGATTAGAGAGGGCGCGCTCATCTTTTTAGGCGCAGTGGATGCTGTGGGCGCACAAAACATCTATACTAGCGGCGCGGGCTTTAGAGAGGGCGTGTTTTTGAGCGATATCTTGCGACCGACGCGCAAATTTCCGCCAAATTTTAATCCGAGCGTGAGGAGTTTGCAGGATAGATTTTTGCTGGATGACAACAAAACTATCGTAAAATACGCAAAAGACCTCTTTGTTGCGCTAGAGCCGTTACATGGGCTTGATGGGCGCTACGAGAGCGAGCTGGCTGTCGCTGCTAGATTGCATAGCGTGGCGCAGTGCTTGGGATTTTACGGCGAGCATGCTAGCTCGGCGTTTTTCGTGCTAAACGCGCTAAACTACGGCTTTTCGCATGCGCAAAAATGCCTAGTCGCCGCGATCATCGCACAAAACGGCAAGAAAAGCTCGAGCGAATTTGAGCGGTTTAAAGATCTGCTACCTAGCGAAAGCGTCGTGCGCTGGCTGAGTTTTATCCTCGCTCTTGCTAAAAATTTAGACGCAAACTGCGCGCATAAAAAGCTGGAGTTTGAGTTTATCAATCATACTTTGCAAATTTACGGCGCTAAGGAGCTGTTTATGGCGAAGGAAAATATCAAAAAGATGACTAAACCGGATACTTTTGCGATCTGTTTTGCGTGAAATTTAATGGAGGAATTTGATGAAATTTGCGGTAAATTTCATCAAATTTTAAAAAAGGCAATTTAGTCTATACTCGCCTTATCCTTGTATGCGTCTAGCGTTTGGCGGTTTTCGATGTAGGCGTTTAGCTTTTTTTGATTTTCTTCAAAAAAGCTCTGAAAGTCCTGCTCGCTCGTCATCTTTTCTTCGCCGAATTTATCCAAAAGTACGTTTGACGTACCAGTTAGCACGAGATATCTTCTGGTAAGGTGCTGAAAAAGAACGACTTTGTTCGTATCATCAAGCGGTTTTTCGTAGATTATCTCCACACTTTCGTCGCTTTTTACCTTTTCAAACCAGCCGTTTTCGCGTTTTGTTTTTATCGTTTTTTGCTTGTTTTTTAGCTTTGCCTTGATGACCAAAAGCACGACCGAAAGTAGCGCCAAAACGCCCAAAACCGAGTAATATCTGTAATCGATCATATCGCTCATGCCCTGCGTCATAAAATTTATGTCGCCGCTTTGCGCGCCTAAATTTAGGCCTGCACCTTGAGCGGACGAGGTCAAATTTGATGCATTTTGATCGCCGGATAAATTCGTCGCTTCGGTTATATTTTCTCTAGTTTCTTGCGGCGAGAGCGCGGTTGCGGCGGCTGAGTTTGCCGCATTTTCAGGCGTCACGCGTATGCGCAGGCCAAAGCCGTCGGTGGTTTTTGACGCGCTAACGGCTACCTGAGCGTCGCTTTTTATCACGAGGGCTAAATTTTGGCCCCTAGGCTCAAACAAAAGCTCTTGTAGTATGCTTGAGTTTACGCTTTTTTCGATATTTTGGTCGTTTTGCAGGTCTTTAAAAAGCAGGGTTATCGCGCCGTATTTTCGCTCTTGCAAGATCGCGCCGCTATAAGGAGCGTCAAAACTCAGCATGATATCGACGCGGTCGCTACGCTCATAAATGTTGTAAGTAGATAAATTTGACCCCCAAAGCGCGGCGAAAAATAGCAAAAGCGCGGCGAAAATCCTCATAGTTGCTCTCGTTTAAAGTACTGGATGACGGATTTTGAGTCTAGGATTTCATTTATCCTGATGGCGAGGTTTTTTTCGTAAACCATAACTTCGCCCTTGCCGAAAATTCGGTTGTTTATAAAAAGCTCCACGCTCTCGCCGGCAGGCTTTTCTAGGTCGATTACAGAGCCAACTTCGAGCTTTAAAAGCTGCTTCACGCTAATGGTCGTGGTGCCTAGCTCCGAGATAAAATCCACTCCGATATCCATCAGCTCGTCGTAGCTTTTAAAAAGCCCGCCGCGCTCTTGCAACATCTCCTGAACCCCTTGCAGCGCCGTTTCTACGGCGGTTACTTCTTGTAGTTCTTCGCTCATGCTTTTTTGTATCCTACTTGAAATGTTCTATTTTTGATTTTATAGACGCGCTTGTCGTCTAGTTTGACGTGAAAGCTCGTCCTGCCTAGATACTCCGGAGTGCCTAGTTTATAGGCGTTTGCTTCGCGTTCGTTGAGTAGATTTTTAGCGTAGCCGATCGCGAGATTTGCCGCCTCTTTGCAGATATCGCTTAGCTCGTCTTCGGCTAGTTTATCGACGCCAAGGAGCACGCTAGCAAAGCGATTTAGCGTATCTTTTTTAAAGTAAAGATAAAAGTGAAACTCCTCTTTGCCCTTAAATATCGGCAAGCTCGAGCCGTAAAATTCGCCCTCCGCGCTCTTTGCGCTCTCTACCTTGTAGCCCAGGGTATCCTCGCACAGGTGCTTGATCCCAAGCTCCGCAACGTCCATCATCGCGCCGTCCTTTAAACGAAATTTTTTGATTATACTTAAATTTAACGCAAACGCGGCTAAATTTAAAAAAGTTTATTGATTTGCTTTATCAGCTCTTCGCCCTCAAATTTGGCCGTGAGCTTTACTATCTCGGTGCCGATTATCGCGCCGTCGGCATAGGTTTTTACCTCGTCGGCGTCGTTTTTATTTTTCACGCCAAAGCCCACCGCGACGGGCAGATCGCTTCTTTTTTTTAGATCCGTCACGAGCGCTTTTAGCCTCTCCTCGCTGGCTCGCTGCGACCCGCTCACGCCGATAGCGCCGAGTGCATAGATAAAGCCCGAGCCGAATTTTAAAATTTTATCCGCGCGGTTTTGCGACGTGACGCTGATTAGCGGGATGAGATCAAGATCAAATTTAGCGCACAGCCCCGCTACCTCCTCGCTCTCCTCAAACGGCAGATCGGGGATGATGAAGCCTGCGATACCGACCTCTTTTGAGCGGGCGATAAACCTCTCTACGCCGTAAGCAAACACGATGTTAAAATACACAAGAAAAACGACGGGTTTATTTATCTTGCCTTTGCACTCTTCTAGCATGGCAAATATCGCGTCCGTGTTTACGCCCTTTGCTGCGGTTTCAAAGCTAGCCTGCGCGATGAGTTTGCCGTCTGCGAGCGGATCGGAGTATGGGATGCCAAGCTCGAGTAGATCCAGGCAACTGCCGTCTAAATTTAATAAAAACTCCTTCGTTGCTTCGACGCTAGGATATCCCGCCACGACGTAGCCGATGTTTGCTTTTTTGCCCGCGAACGCGTCTTTTACCTTAGCCATAAATTTTTCCTTTCTCGTAGCTCATCACGGTGTTTATGTCTTTGTCGCCGCGCCCCGAGACGTTTACGACGATGACGCTTTTTTTCGTCAAATTTGGGCAGAGCTTTTCTAGATACGCTAACGCGTGCGAGCTCTCGATCGCAGGTATGATGCCCTCTAGGCGGCTGGTTAGATATAGCGCGTTTATACACTCGTCGTCGGTGACGCCGTAGTAGGCGGCTCGCTTGCTCTCGTGCAGGTGCGCGTGCTCGGGGCCCACTCCCGGATAGTCGAGTCCCGCCGAGATGCTGTGCACGGGCTCGATCATGCCGTATTCGTCTTGAAGCACGATCGTTTTCATGCCGTGGATGATGCCTGTGCGGCCCTTGGTTAGCGTTGCGGCGTGATACGGCGTGTGCGCGCCTAGGCCTGCAGCCTCGACTCCGATCAAATTTACGTCCGCGTCGTCCAAAAACGCGCTAAAGATGCCGATGGCGTTGCTGCCGCCGCCGACGCAGGCG
>CALIWP010000384.1 GCA_938046705.1 uncultured Campylobacter sp.
GGCGGTACGAGCTTGATAGCATCGTCAGAGCCGCTAGCGCGCACGTTGGTTAGATTTTTGCCCTTGATCGGGTTTACGTCTAGGTCGTTTGGACGGCTGTGCTCACCGATAATCATGCCCACGTAGGTCTTGGTTTGCGGATCGACAAAAAGGATGCCGCGATCTTGCAGGTTCCAGAGGCTATACGCTAGCGTCACGCCGTTTTCCATAGACACCAGAGCGCCGTTGCTGCGGTGCTCGACGCTACCGATGAGCGGGCGAAACTCGAGGAAGCTGTGATTCATGATGCCCTCGCCTTTCGTATCGGTCAAAAACTGGCTTCTAAAGCCGATTAGGCCGCGTGCAGGGATCTCAAACTCGATCCTCGTCTGTCCGTCGCCGGTCGGGTTCATCGAGACCATCTCGGCCTTTCTACGTCCTAGTTTTTCGATCACGGTGCCGCTAAACTCGTCCGGCACGTCGCATACTAGTAGCTCAAACGGCTCGCAGCGCACGCCCTCGATCTCTTTGATGATGACTTCCGGACGTCCGAGACAAAACTCAAAGCCCTCGCGGCGCATATTTTCGGCCAAAATCGTGATTTGCAGCTCGCCGCGGCCGCTAACCTTAAATTTACCCTCGCCGATGTTTTCGTAGCGCATCGCGATATTGGTTTTCATCTCGCTAGCTAGACGTTCGTCGAGTTTGTTTGAGGTTACGTGCTTGCCCTCGGTGCCCGCTAGCGGACTATCGTTTACGCTAAATACGACGCTAAGCGTAGGTTCCTCGATTTTTAGGGGATCAAGCGGTATCGGAGAGTTTGGATCTACGACGCTATCGCCGACGTCCAGCGCCTCAAAGCCCGCTATCGCCACGATATCGCCCACTTGCGCCTCATCGATGTCGCGGCGCTCAAGGCCTAAAAAGCCGATGAGTTTTGAAATTCTGCCCGTCGTTTTCGTGCCGTCGGCTTTAGCGAGCATCACGTTTTGGTTTTTAGAAATTTTACCGTTAAAGATGCGCGCGATGCCGATTTTACCGACATAGTTGTCGTAATCAAGCGTGAAAACCTGAAGCTGCAAAGGGTTGTTTATATCGCCGCTAGGAGCCGGAACGTGAGACAAAATCGTCTCGAAAAGCGGCTGCATATTTACGTTTTCGTCGGCCAAATTTAGCTTCGCGTAACCGTTTCTAGCCGCCGCGTAAACGACTGGGAACTCTAGCTGCTCGTCGTTTGCCTCAAGTGCTACAAAAAGGTCGAAAATCTCGTTTATTACGCGATCCGGATCGGCTGCTGGTTTGTCGATTTTATTTACGACGACGATCGGGCGAAGGCCGAGCGAGAGCGCCTTCTTCACGACAAATTTAGTCTGCGGCATTACGCCTTCTTGTGCGTCTACGAGCAGCAAAACGCCGTCGACCATCTTTAGCACGCGCTCTACCTCGCCGCCAAAATCGGCGTGACCCGTGGTGTCAATGATGTTGATTTTGGTGTCTTTGTAGCGGATCGCGGTGTTTTTTGATAGGATCGTGATGCCGCGCTCGCGCTCGATGTCGTTGCTGTCCATCACGCGTTCGCCGACGGCTTGGTGCTCGTTAAAAGTACCCGATTGTTTCAAGAGCTCGTCAACCATCGTAGTTTTGCCGTGATCGACGTGAGCGATGACGGCGATATTTCGTATCTTTTCCAAATTTTTCTCCGTTTTAAACTTTTAAAGCGCGGATATACGCGTTTTGATAAGAGACCGATTATACCCAAAACTTGCTAAAAAAAAATTTATAACCGAAATTTAATCTAACATTTAGCTTTATACGGTTATAATATTTAATATCAGTTAAACGCCCTAAGGTAAATTTATGTTGAAAACCCGAAATGTCGGCTTTAAAATCTCAAACAAAACGATACTAAATCAAATAAATTTAGAATTCAAAAGCGGTAAAATTTACGGACTCATCGGACATAACGGCTCGGGAAAATCTTCTCTTATTAAAATTTTAGCCAATCAGCAAAAAAAAATATTCCGGGCAAGTGCTTTTGCTGGATAAAAATATCAAAGAATATCGCGCCAAAGATTTTGCCAAAAAGCTCGCGTATTTACCGCAAAATTTACCCGATGCGGCCGACGTTAGCGGATTTGAGCTCGTATCGATGGGCAGATACGCTCATCAAAGCGGCTTTTTGCGCGACGAAAAAAACGACGAACGCATAGTTTTGGAGGCTTTGGAGACGACCGGAACGCTTAAATTTAAAGACCAAGAGGTGCGCACCTTATCCGGCGGCGAGCGTTCTAGGCTGTTTTTGGCGATGCTACTGGCTCAACAAAGCGATTTTTTGCTTTTAGACGAGCCTTTGGCTCCGCTTGATATCTCTTTTCAGATCGAGGTTATGCAACTTATTTCCAGGCTGGGCAAAGAGCTCAAAAAAGGCGTTATTATCGTTATTCACGATATAAATTTAGCCGCTACGTATTGCGATTATCTCATAGCCTTGAAAAAGGGCGAGGTGATCTTTAACGCCGATGCAAAAGAGATAATGAACAGCGAGCGCCTGGCGCAAATTTACGGCGTAAAGGCAAGCATCGTTCCTCATCCTACCCAAAACCGACTAGCGGCGGTTTTTTGATGCGCGCTTTTTTCGTATTTGTTTTTACTTTAACTGCCTTAATCGCTCGAAATTTACCCCAAGAAACGGAAAATTTAAGCCCTAAAATCGTAGCGGTAGATTGGACGGCGGCGGAGATATTGAGGTCTATCGGATACGACGTAGCGGCTATCGGAGATAAAAGAAACTATGAAATTTGGGTCAAAGAACCAAGCGTAGAAAACGCGGTCGATCTAGGGCTTAGAATGCAGCCCAATCTAGAAGCGCTAATCAAGCTAAAGCCCGATTTTATCATCATTCCGTCCTTTTTTGAATTTAACAAAAACGCCCTAGCCCAATACGCGCAAGTAGAGGTCGTAGACGCGTATAAAGAAGGGGATTTATACGAAAATATTTTGGACGCGACGCATCGTATCGCCAAAATCGCAAAAAGAGAAAAAGAAGCACAAAATCTCATACGAGAAAACGAAGAATTTTTTAAAAATTTACGCGCCGAGCTCGCGCGTTTTTCAAACGAACCTATCGCGACGATCCAGTTTATAGACAGCAAGCGTTTGAGAATTTACGGAGAAAACAGCATATACGGAGTAAGCCTGAAAAAAATGGGGCTAAAAAACGCCGCGCCTAAAGAATTTACGTTTAATTTGTGGGGTATCGCCACGGTGCCGATCACTTCGCTTTTTAAGCTTCCTAAAAACTCGCGACTCGTTATCGTCGAACCAAATCCGCTCGATATTAAGCGCGAGCTTAAATTTAACGGGCTGTTTCGAGCTCTAGGTTTTTTTGAAAAAAGTATTCAGACGAGTTCGATTTGGAGCGCGGGCACGATTTTAAGC
>CALIWP010000385.1 GCA_938046705.1 uncultured Campylobacter sp.
ATGCTTTCGGCGAGAACCCGTCCGCTTAGCCGCGGTCGAGCTTGTAGGGTAGGCTTCCGCAAGCCTAACGCTCGAAACGGCACGCAGCCGGAACCTCGCCTCCGCATCATTTTATTCACTTTCGAAACTCGCCGTTCAGTTGGTGAACGAAACAGTTGGAAAATTTCGAGTTTTCCAAAACTCGAAATTCAGAAATAGTACCGTATCAATTTTGCGGGAGGACGAGCGTGCCGTTTTCTATACTCGCGACGACGTCGCGCATCTTTGCACGCATTTCATCCGTTATCGCTTCGTGCGCGCTGCCGTAGATGATATTTTGATCTCTTTTTAAAAGCGCGACCTTGGCATCTATGTAAAAAGCATGCTCGGCAAAGTGCGAAGTCATGATGATCTTATGTCCGTTTGCCGCTAGCTCTTTTACGGCTTTTAGGATTTTTACTTGGTTTCCAAAGTCCAAATTTGAGGTGGGCTCGTCTAGCATAACAGCGTTTGCTTCCTGTGCTAAAGCTCTTGCGATTAAGACCATTTGCCTCTCGCCGCCGCTGATATCGGTGTAAATTTTATCCGCAAATTCGCTCATTCCTAGCATCTCAAGCTTTTGCAGGGCGATCTTTACGTCCTTTGCGCTTGGATTTTCAAAGGTTCCGATATAGGGCGAGCGCCCCATTAAAACGACGTCTAAAACCTTAAAAGCAAAGGGCGGAGTATGAGCCTGAGGCACGTAGCTAACGATTTTTGCTCGCTCTTTATCACTTAAAGCGAAAAAATCTCGCCCGTCTGCTAAAATTTCTCCGCCAAATGGCTTTAAAAATCCCAAAATGGTCTTAAAAACAGTCGTCTTGCCTACGCCATTTGGTCCGAGCAAGCATAAAATTTCTCCGCCTTTTAGCTCTGCGCTAAAATCCTTTACGACTAGCTTTTTGCTGTATCCGCAGCTTAAATTTTTTATCTCAAATTTCACAGCCAGCCCTTTTTGCTCTGATAAAGCAGATAGATAAACACGGGCGCGCCAATCAGCGAGGTGATGATACCAAGGGGTATCTCGCTAGCCATTGCGCACCTGGCGATCGTATCTACTATCAGCAAAAATAGTGCGCCGATTAGCATCGAAGCCGGCAAGAGGGCGTTAAAATTTGCCCCCACGATAGAGCGAGCTATGTGCGGTACGATGAGCCCGACCCAGCCTACTATACCGCAAAAAGCAACGCTAGAAGCCGTCAGCAAAGTAGAGGTGCATATGATGATAAAGCTGTAAAATTTGACGTTTACGCCCATGGCCTTAGCTTCTTCTTCGCCAAATGCCAAGATATTTAGCCCAAATCTAAGCAAAAACAGAGGCACCGAGCAAAATGCCGCGACGCCTAGCATATAAAGGACGTTTTTGATATCCTCCGGTGCGAGCTAGGCTACCCATTAGCCAAAACGTGATCTCGGGTAGCTTGTTTTCGCTATCTGCTAGAAATTTTAAAAGCGAGCTAAAAGCGCCGAAAAGCGAAGATATGACGACGCCTGAGAGAACCATTATGATGACGTTTAGCTTGCCTCTAGCTATGAGTTGGCTTAAAAAAACCACCGCAAAAACGGCTGCAAGTCCAAAGCCAAAAGACATTAGTGAGACGTAAAGCACGGGCAAGGAAAGGATGATAGCGATGCTGGCGCCCACCGCTGCGCCGCTAGATACGCCTAAGATATCGGGAGATACGAGAGGATTTTTAAAAAGCCCTTGATAGACGGCGCCGGCTGCAGAAAGAGCGGCTCCTACCAGCACTGCAAAGGCGATGCGAGGAAGTCTGATTTGCGTTATTACGGCGTGAGCTTGCTCGTTTGACGGCGGCGAGCCAAATAGCAAAGATTTTAAGCTAGAAAAAATTTCAGCCGCGCCAAGACCGTATCTGCCAATAGCCAAGGAAGCAAAAGCACAAACTATCAGCACGATCGTTAAAACGGCAAAAAAGGCTTTGTTATTCAAATTTTACCTCGCTTACGTCGTACCACATAGCGTAGCTTTTCGTCGTTCGGTAAAATTTAACCCCGCTACCATCTTTTACTAGCCATTTATCCACGTTTTTTCTAAAAATTTTCTCTTTTTCTTTTGGGATCTCGCCTACAAATTTTAAAAATTCGTAAGCCTCGTCCTTGCTCATAAAACTCTTTTCATAAACGGTATCAAATATACGCACATTTACGTTTGCGCCCAGATCGTAAAGCATATTGAAAGTAGCGTTATAGCCAAACATTCTAGGATTTTCGTTTATAAAAGGCGGACGCTTAGATGCTCTTTCGTCGATGCCAGC
>CALIWP010000386.1 GCA_938046705.1 uncultured Campylobacter sp.
AGCCATCTTCGTCGATCTTGACGAGGTCGCCCGTGCGTAGCCAGCCGTTTACGATCGTTTCGTCGGTGGCGTCTGGCATATTTAGGTAGCCTTGCATCACGCAGTCGCCTTTTACGATTAGCTCGCCAACCTCGCCTGCTGGTAGCTCCATCATCTCGTCGTTTATGCATTTTACTTCGTAGCCCGGCAGCGACAAGCCGACGCTTGATATTTTTTGTTTTTGTAGCGTGTTTGCCGAGACGATAGGCGAGCATTCGCTAAGGCCGTAGCCCTCTATCAGTACCGCGCGCGGAAATTTAACGCGAAAATCGGTAATAGTCTGCTCGGCCAAAGGCGCTCCGCCGCTGATGAAAATCCTAATGCAGTTAAACCAGCGAAAATACCACGGGATTTTGGCCTTGCCGATAGCCGTGTAGATCGCCGGCACGCCTAAAAACACGGTCGCGCGTTTGAGCAGGACTTGTTTTAGGACGTTTGAAAACGGGAAAATGGACTTTACCAAAATAAGCGAACACGCCGCAAATATCGGTAGCAGCACCATCGCCGTGAGAGTAAAGCTGTGAAACATCGGCAAAAACACGGCAAATCTATCCTTCGTGCGTACGTGAAAGACCTCGTGCGCGCCCTGGACGTTTGAGATGAGGTTGCGGTAGCTGATCATCGCGCCCTTTGGCTTGCCCGTGGTGCCTGATGTGTAGATGATGTGGGCTAGGTCATCAAGCTTGGGTCGGTCGGTCAAATTTAGCTCTATACGGCAGTTTAGCGCGTGCGCGTAGGCGATATTATTTCCGTCAAATTCGGCCCTATCGCCGATCCAGACGATCTTTTTTATCGCCGTTTTGCTCTCTAGCCCGCGTATCTCTTTGGCTAGCTCGGCCGAGGCAAAGAGAAATTTCGCCCCGCAGTCGTTTATGATGTATTCGAATTCTTCGTATTTTAAAAAGGTATTTATCGGCACGGCCACGGCGCCAAGTAGCGTGATGGCAAAGTAGCTGGCGATAAACTCGGGCGAGTTGTTTACGATCATCGCGACGCGGTCGCCTTTTTTTATGCCCATACCTTGCAAAAACGCAGCCAGCGTAAAGGCGTTTGCGCGTAGCTGATTGTAGCTAATCTTGCTAGTTTCCGTATAGATCGCGATGCCGCCGCCGTTTTTACCTACTGCGGAGTTTAGCATATCCTCGAAATTTTCGTAAGGGTAGTTCATGACTGGGCCTTAAAATTTATATTTCACGTTCAAATTTATCGCCTGAGCGTTGCCGCGTTCAAATTTGCCGTTTGGATAAAGCCCCGACGCGTTTGAGTAGTAGTTTACGTCGCGAGCTTTTCTGTCTTGGTAGAAGTAGCTGGCTCCCAGCTCCAAAGCGTCTGTAAATTTGTAGTTAAAGCCCGCCGCGTAGATGACGGCTTTGGTATCCGGTAGGTCAAAGCCCGTAGTATCGGCCCTAGAAGCTGCCTCGTCAAACGTAACCGCGCCCATTAGGCGGAGCTTATCCGTAGCGTCGTGCGCTACGCCGATGCGGTAGGCGTTGCTATCCTTCCAGTCGCGCTTTTTGGGTGCGTCAAATGCCGCAAAAAGCGGGTTGCGATAGTGTGCGGCCGAGGCGCCTGGGTAGTTGAAGTCAAGCTCTTTCCACGCAGACCAATAGGTTCTTTCAAAGTCAAATAACAGCGTGGTGTTTGCGATTTTGTACGACAGGGCTAAATTTAAGCTCGCAGGTAGCGGTACGGATAGCTTTGCGCTACCGCTGTAAGAGCCGCTCGGAAATGCCCCCCTCGGGTGCGCCGGTGCGCTGATGTCGGTGTCACCTTTTAGATTCATATTTACTTTTGAGCGGTAGGTGGCCGCTAGGCTCAAATTTGAAGTAGGTTTATAGGTGATTGCCGCGTTGTAGCCGAAATTTATGCGGTCGCCTTTGATATCCTGCGATGCGGGTAGGGCGCCTGAGACCTCCTGCACGGCCTCTCCTCTAGCGTAAACGGCGCGAAGGCCAAAGCCTAACGCGATATTATCGGTTAGCGCGTAGGCGACGCTAGGATTTACCTCGATCACTTTTAGATCAAATTTTTTAGAGGTGGCTTTAGGTAGTCTTTCGTCCCATCTCATCGACATTCCCGCAGGCACGACGACTGAGAGGCCAAAGCGCCAGTCATCAAACTGCGGTGTTACGAAGTGAAACGTAGGCACGAGCGCGTTCGCTCTTTTGGAGGTGAGTTTGTCGCCGTTATAGTGCCTATACTTCGTCTTTGACATGCGCAGGTAGGTTAGCGAGCTCTCTAGGTAGTGTCCGCCGCCCAAAAATATCATATTCGCCGGGTTGTTATAGGCTGCGTCGGGGCCGAAGCTCGTCGCGACGTTTGAGTTTAAAAGCGCGATACTATCGCCGCTTTGCTCGGGGATTTTAAAGCCCGCCGCATTTAGGCAGCAGCAAGCCGCGAGGCACACGCCGATATATTTTCTCATTTACTCTCCTTTAAAGTTTCTTAAAATTTTTATCTCGTCCGCCCAGATGTTCTCGTCGATCGTCTCTAAAACCAGCGGGATATCGTCCGTGCGGGTGTCGTTCATAATGTTTTCAAACGTCTTTAAGCCCAAAAAGCCCTTTCCTAGGCTCTCGTGGCGGTCCTTTTTGCTGGCTAGGTCAAATTTCGTATCGTTTATATGCATACCCCGCAGCATCTCGCGCCCGACTATCTCGTCAAATTCGCTCATCACGCGCTCGTAGTCGTCTCTGATATCGTATCCCGCGGCAAATGTATGACAGGTATCTAGGCACACGCCGATCCTGTTTTTGTCGATGCAGTTTTTGATAATAAAGGCAAGGTGTTCAAATTTAAAGCCCAAATTTGAGCCTTGACCTGCGGTATTTTCGATGACTAGCTTTACGTTTTGGCTATTTTCGAGTAGGAAATTTACCGAGTTTGCGATATTTTCGAGGCAAATTTCGGGCGAAATTTCGTTTAGATACGAGCCCGGATGAAAATTTATCATCACTAGACCAAGCGTCTCTACGCGGTAAATTTCGTCCAAAAAGGCGTTAATGGACTTTTGGCGCTGCTCCGGGTTTGGATGGCCTAAATTTATAAGGTAGCCGTTGTGCGGCAAAACGTGCCTGGGCTCGATGCCGGCGGCTTTTAAATTTTGTTTAAATTTGGAGATATTTTCTGGGGTTAGCGGCTTGGCCTCCCATTGACGCTGATTTTTGACGAACATCGCAAAGGCGTTTGCGCCGATATTTGCCGCATTTAGCGGAGCGTTTTCTACGCCGCCCGCGATGCTGACGTGCGCGCCGATAAATTTCATTGAAGCTCTTTTATTATGATTTTTATGCGGTTTTTAGCGTCGAAAAAACTGATATTTTTACCGCAAACTTCGTATTTTATTGAATATTTACTTATATCTTGTATAAAACCGCACGAATTTGTCATTACATTTATGCCGTCATACAGCGGTTTGCGCTCCAAAATTTCCGCGAAAAAGTCATCATATCTCTCCTCCAAAAAGAACTTTTTGTTAAATTCTTTTTTCTCAAAGCACGCGCCGTTCATGCAAATTTTGTCGTTTATTTTGAGATTTACCGTATTTACGCCCGAGCTGTAAATTTGCAAATTTAGCTGATTTGCTGTTTTATGCAGGAAGCCGACATCGTTGATTTTTAGCGGCGGAGTGAGGATAGTGACGGTAAATTTGTCCGATGATTTTTGGCTTTGTAGCGCGGCGCAACCGCTAAATGCAAGGCAAGCGAGCGCAGCTAAAGCGAAGTTTGTAAATTTTTTCATGATTTTTTATCCTTAATTTAAGCTATTTTTTATTATCTTTAATGTAAAATCCCATTTCCGCTAATTTGTGGCCCCTTCGTCTAGCGGTTAGGACATCGCCCTTTCACGGCGGTAACACGAGTTCGAGTCTCGTAGGGGTCACCACTTCATTTTAAATTTCACAAAAGATTTTAATTTTATCCGCTTATCGCTTAAACGCCCTTTATCTAAATACAATTTTTCTTAAATTCGGATTTTCTAAAATTTAACCTCAAAACCGTTTGCGCCGTATTTTGTAGCATCAAATTTCATTGCGTCAAATTTTAATCTCCGCCAAATAAACAAAAACCAGCCAAATTTAATCGTAAAATTTGATCACAAAACGCCCGCGCCCGCTCGCTCAATCAAATTTAAACCCGTTTTGGCTATAATCGCGCCCTAATTTATAAAAAAGGAAAAAAATGTTCGATTGGATTTTTTCGCCCGAGGCGTGGCTGTCGCTCGTGACGCTAACGGGGCTTGAGATCGTGCTTGGTATCGATAACATCATATTTATCGCGATCCTAGTCGGCAAGCTCCCGCCCGAGCAGCGCGACAAAGGCCGCATTTTAGGGCTTTCGCTTGCGATGCTAACGAGGATTGCGCTTTTGCTTTCGCTATTTTGGATTATGAAGCTTACAAAGCCGCTATTTAGCGTGTTTGACTTTACGATCACGGGGCGCGATTTGGTGCTGATTTTGGGAGGACTTTTTCTCATCGGTAAGTCCACGCTCGAGATCCACTCAAGCGTCAGCGGCGAGCATGAGGAGCGCGAGACGGGCAAGGGACATGCGAGTTTTTGGGTCGTTATCGCCGAGATCGCCGTGCTTGACATCGTCTTTTCGCTCGATAGCGTCATCACCGCAGTGGGTATGGCAAATCACATCGAGATCATGATCCTAGCCGTGATGCTTGCGGTGGGCGTGATGATGTTCGCGTCTAAGAGCATCTCAAATTTCGTCGACAACAACCCGACGATCAAAATTCTCGCGCTTGCGTTCTTGATCCTGATCGGCTTTACTCTTGTGGGCGAGGGGCTCGGTATGCACGTGCCTAAGGGCTACGTTTACTTTGCGATGGCGTTTTCTCTGGGCGTGGAGCTCATTAACATCTACGCTCGCAAAAAGTCGGCAAAACGCGAGCAAGAGGCTCAAAAGTAAAATTTGAGCCTTTAAATTTGCTTTGAGCGCGCAGGGCGGTAAATTTGACGCTTCGGCTTTTTGAGGCGTCAAATTTAAACGGAACGAATTTGAGCGGTAAATTTAAAAAGCAAAGGAGCTAGCGTGGACGTAAAAGGCGAATTTTTAGAGATTTTAGAGGGGCTTAGGAGCGAAAAGCTAGCGGCGTTTTCGCAAAAACTCATCAAAAGCCCCGAAATTTTAGGCGTAAAAACTCCCGAGCTAAGACGCCTGGCAAAGAAAAATTTCGCTCGGCTAAATTTAGAACAGATCGCTGCTTATGAGCCGTTTTTTCACGAGGAGTTCATGCTAAAGGGCTTTTTGATAATGCTCGTTAAAGACGACGAAGCTAAATTTAAGCTAGCTAGCGAGTTTATCAAAACGATGCCAAACTGGGCGGTGACGGACGGCTTTGAGCCTAAATTCAGCGAGGCGCGCTACGTAGATGCGCTGCTAAAGCAAGCTCTGGGCTCAAATTTAGAATACGAAAAGCGATTTTTCTACGTTTATTTTATGCGCAATTTTAATGCGCTTCCACTTGAGCGGTTTTTTGAAATTTGCGCCGAGGAAAAAGACGAGCGCTACTACGTGCAAATGGCGGCTGCTTGGTGTTTAGCCGAGGTTTTTATCAAATTTGACGGCGCGGGGCGAGAGCTACTGGAGAGCGGGCGACTGAGTAAATTTACCCACAACAAAACGATCTCAAAGATCCGCGACAGCTACCGCGTGCCAAAAGAGGTAAAAGACGCGCTTTTGGAGCTCAAAATCAAGTGAATCTCACAAAAGAGCCCGTAAACAAGCTCGTGCTGCGCCTAGCCGCGCCCGCGGGCGTAGCGATGAGCTTTAACACGCTTTATAACGTGACGGGCGTATTTTTTGCCGCGCGCATCTCGACGCAGGCGCTGGCGGGCTTTTCGATGAGTTTTTTGCTCTATATCAGCGTCGTTGGCGTGGGGCTTGGCTTTGGCTCGGCGCTAACGGCGCTTGTGGGTAACGCGCTTGGCGGCGGCAAAGAAAAACTCGCTAAAATTTATGCCGCAAAGGGCGTGTTTTTCGTGCTTCTTTGCGCGCTTTTTATGGGGCTTTCGGGCTTTATTTTTACGCCGCATTTGCTTAAAATTTTAGGCGCGAACGAGGAGTTTTTACGCGAAGCCATGGCGTATAACCGCGTGATATTTCTTGCTTCGCCCTTTTTCTTGCTCATAAAATCCTTAAACGGCGTGCTGGTGGCTACGGGCGACACGAGGAGCCTGCGAAACTGGCTTTTTGCGGGACTTTTTATAAATTTGGGCTTTTGCTTTTTTTACGTGGATTTTTGCGGGCTGGGTATCGGCGGGATAGCGCTGGCGACGGCTTCGGTGCAGCTTCTTGGTTCGTTATTTTTAGGTGTCAAAATCGCAAAAACGGGTATGATAAATTTTTTAAATTTACGCTCGTTTGCGCCCGAGCTTGCCATCTACAGCAAAATTTTAGCCCAAGCCTTGCCAGCGTGCCTAAACTACCTCTCGATGTCGCTTGGCGGGCTCGTGCTTATGCATTTTATCAGCCGCTACGGCACGCACGCGGTCGCAGGTTACGGACTAGCTCTTCGCATCGAGCAGATCGTAATGCTGCCGACGACGGGCATCGCGTCGGCGGTGCTTGGTATAGTATCGCAAAACTTCGGCGCTCGCGAATACGCCAGAGTACGCGGCTGCTACTCCTATGCGGTCAAATTTTTAGCGGTTTATTGCGTTTTTGCGGCGTCTTTTTGTCTGGGGCTCGGTGGGATTTTGGTTGCGTTTTTTGACAAAACACCTGAGGTCGTGAGCGCGGCGAGGGGCTATTTTGCGGTAAATTCGCTGGCTTTTATGGGCTATGCGCTCATAAACCTCTCAGGCTCGACGCTTCAAGGCGTAAAAAGGCCCGCGGGGGTTTTTGTTTTAAATTTTACCCGTCAGATAGTTTTGCAAATCGCGCTTTATTCGCTTGTTGCGGATATTTTTGGCGGCGAGTTGCAAGATATTTTTAAAGCGATGTTTTTTAATGTTTGGCTGATCGGGCTAACTTTTTTCTTTTATACAAAATTTGTTCTTAGCCGAGTTTGCGCGGCTTGAAGTGAAAATTTTTACAAATTTTCAAATTTAAGCTTATTTTTCTTGACATACCGTATTTTTTTGGCTACAATGCGCCTTTTCAATAAGTAGGCTAAACTCGCAATGCCTCGGGGTGTAGCGCAGGCTGGTTAGCGCATCTGGTTTGGGACCAGAGGGCCGAAGGTTCGAATCCTTTCACCCCGACCATTTTTAGATGGTGAGTGTAGCTCAGTCGGTTAGAGCATCAGATTGTGGTCCTGAGGGTCGTGGGTTCGATTCCCATCACTCACCCCACTTGGGCGCTCGTAGCTCAATTGGATAGAGCGACAGACTTCGGATCTGTAGGTTATGGGTTCGACTCCTATCGGGCGCGCCACTTTGTTTTTATGCGCTCATAGCTCAGCTGGATAGAGCAACGGCCTTCTAAGCCGTAGGCCTCAGGTTCGAATCCTGATGGGCGTACCACTTTATTATTGTTGTGCGGATGTGGTGAAATTGGCAGACACGCCAGACTTAGGATCTGGTGCCCCACGGCGTGAAGGTTCAAGTCCTTTCATCCGCACCATCCAAAATTCCCTAAAATACGATATTTCAAGACTTAAGATTTCAAAAGGTAACCCGATGGGTAACCCGAAATTTCTATTTTTGTTTTTTAACTCCGCTTTTTAAAAAATTGATACATTGTTCTAGTTCTTAAAATGTTTACTTTTTTGCAAAAGTATAAAAAAGATAAAAATATGTTTTTCCAAAAATAGAGTATGTCTCCTGAAAAAATCATCCTGGTCTTTAAAATCTTATTCTTGCATAAAATGTTGTTTAATAAAGTAAGTTTTGGCACTAGCGGTGCCAAAACTTACTTAGCACCATCGTCAAACGATAGTGCAGTAAGGTCTTAGCCAGACGGGCAAATAGCCTAGCGGCTATTATAAAAATCAGCTTAATTTTGGCAAAATTAAACGGCTGATTTTTATGTAATCGGCGTGCCAATACCTCAACCAAAAAGTTGCTCATTAGCTTTTTGTTTGATGTATTGAACCAGTTTGTAAATCCTATTTTAGTATATCATTTGCGGTTTTTGTATCTACCTAAAAGATATTACGATTGTCTAAAGTTTTATGTTTATACTTATCTAACCGATCTTGTAATTATCTATATATTGATGCTTTTAAGGTGTTTTACCGTAGTATAAAAATACACAAGGCTAAAAAGTGGAAATATGCTATAATTATTAAAAGTCTAAAAGGATTAATATGCTAGCCAAACTGGAACTATCCATAGAAAAACCTGATGTGCTCGCCAAGGTTAAGGAATTTTTAAAAAGCCTAGGCAATGATATCAAGGTAGAAGAAGAAAATATAACCGATAAAAAGCTAGAAGCGTTTAATAGCGTATGCGGCAGCGTTAAATTAAACATTCCCGTCGAACCCGAAGAACTAGAAGAAGCAAGAGCTAAAAAATATGTCTTATAACATATTTTTGGA
>CALIWP010000387.1 GCA_938046705.1 uncultured Campylobacter sp.
GTCAAGCCCTACGATATCGCCTGCTAGACAGGTATTTCCGCCGAAACGGTAGCTAAATTTACCGCCCTTGCTCTCGCCTCGCACAGCCGGTCGGTAGGGCATCAGCACGGTATCTGGCATGTGCGCCTCGGCCGAGACGTCTAGGATCGCTATGGTTTTTTCGTTTTGCACGAAATCAAGCACCGAAGCGGCTAAAAATCCCGTCTGCCAGCCAACCGCTTCACCGGGCTCTATATAGACCTCGACGCCGTATTTTTCGCGGAAGTTTTTGATCAAATTTATGAGCAGATCCACGTCGTAGCCCTCTTTTGTCACGTGATGTCCGCCGCCGAAATTTACCCACTTCATACGCGGGATAAACTCGCCGAATTTCTCCTCAAACGCCATCAGCACGGTCTCCAGACTCTGCGCGCTCTCCTCGCAAAGCGCGTGAAAATGCAGCCCCGTGATACCATCAAGCGCGTCAGCGTCAAAATTTGCGCGCGTGATACCTAGTCGGCTGTAGCGACCGCACGGGTTATACGCGTCAGTCGGCGCGACGGATAGCTCCGGATTTACGCGAAGCCCACAGGTGACTCCTGCAGCCAGGGCTTTTTCTTTAAATTTCGCCCATTGCGCAAAGGAGTTAAAAACTACGTGTTTTGAGAGCGCGAGCACCTCATCTATGTCCTCGTCTTTAAATGCCGGAGAATAGGTATGGATCTCGCCGCGAACGTATTTTGCGGCAAATTTAGCCTCGTGCAGGCCGCTGCACGTCGCGCCGTCTAAATACTCGCCGACAAGCCCCATCACGCCGCTAAATGCAAAGCCTTTTAGGGCGACTAGCACCTTCGCGCCGCTTTCATCCTTGACGCGTTTTAAAATTTCAAGATTTGCACGCACCTTCGCCTCTTCGCAGACATAGGCGGGTGTTTTTATTTTGCTTAAGATTTCGTTCATTACGGCTCTTTCGTTTAAAATTTGGCGTAAGTATATCTAAATATTTTTTTAAGTAAAATCAAGAAAAAAATTTAATTTCAAAGGCAAATTTATGGTAGAAATCGAGTTTTTGGGCCCGATAAAGATGAATAATTTAAAGCTGGAAGCGGCAAATTTAAGCGAAGTAAAAGAAAAACTAGGCGAATACGCGGAGCTATCCGAGTGGCTAAAAATCTGCGCCGTCGCCGTAAACGACGAGATCGCAAGCTCGCTAGACGCGCCGCTAAAAGACGGGGATAAAATTTCCATTTTACCGCCGGTTTGCGGAGGTTAAGATGCAGATATTTGAAGGAAGTCTCGACGCCAAAGCGATCACAAACGCCTGGTACGACGAGTTTAAGGACAAAAACTGCGGCGCGCTCATCACGTTTACGGGTATCGTTCGCGAGGAAGGCGGCATCAGCGCGCTTAGCTTTGATATCTACGAGCCGATCCTGCGCAAATGGCTAGCTGGCTGGGAGCAAAAGGCAAAGGATCTGGGCGCATACGTGCTTTTCGCGCATTCTCGCGGAGACGTGCCGGTGCACGAAAGCTCCTACGTCGCAGGCGTGGTAAGCCCGCAAAGAAAAGTCGCCTTGCGGCTGATAAACGAGTTTGTCGAGGATTTTAAAGCTAACGCTCCAATCTGGAAATACGACGTAGTGGGAGGCGAGCGCATCTACGCAAAAGAGCGCAGTCAAGCGATAAAAGGGGCGGGGCTTTTAGGATAAATTTTCTCGGCGCGGCCTTATCATGCACGCCGAGTAAAAATGCTTTATTTCTTGCAGGCTAGGCTATGTTTTAGCCCACTTTTTACTCTTAACCGCCATCAAATTTGTCAAATTCAAGCTCGCTTTTTATATAAGTTAAATTTACGTCTTTCGCTCGCCGAGACCCGCGCCGCGAAAATGTCAAATTTATAAATTTAGCAAGATATACGACAAATATTCCAGACAGAATAGGCGTAGTTTAACTTTAAAATTTTAACCCGTTAGGGCGCGTATATGAAATACGTAACCGAAACGGGTTTAAAATTTTAAAGCTTGAAATCCGTCATTTATGGGGAATCTTAGCCCGGTAAAAGGTTTTGATTAGAGTCGGCAGCAACACCAACGCCCCTAGCAACATCATTATCATAACAAGATCGGTCAGAAGTCCGAAATATATCGTCGGGATAAAGTTGCTCGTTACCATGATGCTAAAGCCAAGGATGATCGCAAACGAGGTGTAGTACATCGCGTAGCCGATGCTGGCGTGCGAGGCCTTGATCGACTCGGCGACGTTTTTACTGCGAAGCTCGATTTTTAGGCGGTGGATGTAGTGGATGATGTCGTCCACGCCGATGCCTATGCTGATAGCCGCTATCGTAATGCTCATGATATCAAGCGGGATACCCATCACGCCCATGACGCCAAATACCGCACAAAGCGGGATCAAATTTGACGCGATGGCGATGGCGGCGAGCTTAACACTTTTAAAAATAATGCAAAAAACGATAAAAAGCGACAAGATAACAAAACCGAAAGAATCCACCTGCGAGGCAATGAGGCTTTGAAGGAGGTTGTTATAAAGCACCATCGCGCCGCTAACTTGCACGCTTGCGTTGTCGTTTGCGATCAAATTTGCGATATCGGCTCTAAGCTCGCGCAAAAACTCGTCCCTGCGTAGCGCATCGTCGCTATCAAGAGTTCGCGCGGTAAAGCGCAGCTCGTTATCTTTTATGCTTACGTATGGGCTTAGGATGATGTCTTTGTATTTTTGCGGGATCTGTTCGTATAGGATCGAGAGCATGAGGCCGTCGGCGGGCTTTTGCGTGATGCGCTCGACGATCTTTACGACGGTGTTTAGGCTGCTAGCGTGCCCGACGAAGCGCTTATTTTCCAGATAGTTATGCACCTTTTTCGCGACGTCGATTTTATGCTGATTAAACCAGTATTTATCCTCGTTCGCGCTAGCGGCGAATTCATCGTCAAATTCATCTTTAGGCTCGTTTTTGGCCGCCTTTTCGTCAAATTTGGGCTTGTTAAATTTGATCAATATATCAACCGGCACCGTGCCGCCTAGCTTCGTATCGATCACCTGCATACCCTTGTGGATTTCGGTCGTATCTTTAAAATAGCTTATAAAGCTGTTTTCGACCTTTAGCTTTGAGATGCCGTAAAGCCCAAAAATAAGCACCGCAAGGCTAATGGCGTAAACCGCGCGGCTATGATTTAGCGCAAACGCGGCGCAGTGCTTGGTAAAGCTAAATTTATCCTCAAACGTCCTAACCGGAGCGAGCTTTGGCATCAGCGCCATCGCGGAGCCAAATAGCAAAAACGCAAGCACCAGCGAGATAGAGATCGACGCGCTCATCATGATTCCAAGCATTATGATCGGTTTGATATCAGAAAGCGCAAGCGACAAAAAGCCGATAACGGTCGTAAATATCGCAAAAAACGACGGACTGGCCTTATCGCGCAACGTGAGATAGACTAGTTGACGGTTGCTAAGATGCGGCTTTGTGATGCAAAACTCGCGGTAGCTCACGATCAGGTGTATGACGACGGAGATAGTGATGATGAGCTGAAGAGCGATGTAGTTTGAGCTAATCACCGTGATCTCCCAGCCGAAAAACCCAAACAGCCCGCTCGCCCAAATAACGCTAATCACGCAGATAAAAATCGGCATAACGATGTGACGAATCTGCCTAAAAAACAGCCAAAGGCAAAAGACCAAAAGCAGAGTCACGCTGATGCCGTAGGTTGCAAGATCCGAGCGCACGAAGCTCACCATATCATCCGCGATCATATTTGCCCCGCCTAAAAATAGGCTTTCGCCGCCGCCAAATTTCGCTATCGTCTCGCGTATCTGCTCGATCGCTGCGTGTTCTTTTATACGCGCTTCATCACGGTGAGCCTTAAACTGCGCATTTACGGCGCTTAGGCGCTGTTTTTGCTCGCTGGTGATGTTGCCGTCAATCTTGGCGTTTAGCAGGGCGTTTCGCTCGTTTAGTATGCTTTGATATTTCTCGTCGGTCTTTAAATTTAGCACGATCGCCGTAGTTTTTAGATCGCGGCTAACGAGGTTGTTCGTATATAGCGGACTATCCACAAACTCGCGTCGCACCAAGGTTTTGTTTATATCGGTATCGGCAAGGCTAGGTACATGCTTAACCAGCTCGCTAAGATCGCTAGTTCCGCTTTGAAGCAGCGGGATGTTTAATATAGAAATGACGTTTGAAACAAGCTCGTTTTTTTCTAGTTCGCGGCTTAAATTTTCTATCTTTTCAAGCGTAGAAGGCGCGAGCAGATCGTCTTTTGGCGTGTAGGCGATGACTAGGTAGTTTGGGCTAACGTAGCGTTTAGAAACGTCTCTAAAGACGGCTAGATCTTTATCGTTTTCAAGTAGCAGCGTCTCGGTAGACGCGTCCACCTCGAGCTTGCCGCTAAAGTATCCAAAAATCAGCGTCGCGGCTAGTACGCCAGCGATAACGCTTTTTGGAAAGTTGACGATAAATTTAAAAATCCGCTTCATCAGCGCCTTATTGCGGAGCTTGGACTGAGTTTAGCTTGCTAAGCAAATTTTCAAAGCTCTCGTTTTCCATCAGGCTATCAAACTGGCTGCGGTAGGTCTGGATGATGCTAACGCCTAAAATTTCGACATCGTAGATGAGCCAGCCGCGCTCTTTGGCGTTGTAAAATTTATATGTAAAGCCATAGTTTTTACCGTCCTCGCCAACCAAATCGGCATTTAGAAAGTAGCGATTTTCGTTCGGTTTGGTCGCGTCTTTAAAATTTATAGTTTGGTTTTTGTAGCTTAAGAGCTTATCGACGTAACTTGATTTTAATCTCTCTTCAAAAGCCTTATTAAATTTAGCCTTTTGCTCGGCATTTAGGTTGTTGTAGCGCTTGCTTAGGGCGATTTTAGACATCTGCTCGTAGTCGAAATATGGATCAAAAACGGCGAAAATTTTACTTATTTTCTCGTCTTTGCTCAAATTTGCGTTTTTTAGCACCTCGATGGCGTCTTGCGTCGTTTTTTGCATCGTAGGTTTTATCTGCTCCTCGCTAATCGCAAAGAGGCTAACCGCGCTAAAAAGCGCAAGCAGGATGATTTTTAAAAATTTCATTTTATTCCTTTATTAAGTGGTTGCGGCGCTGTTCGTAGGCGTCGCGTAGAAACGGATACAGGTCGATCGCGTCTTTTTTAAGATTGTCGTAAGCGTCTGGATGTAAAGACAAAAGGTTACCCTGGCGGAAAGTTTTTATCGCAAAGGAGTCTAGCGCCGGCTTTACGTAACTGATTGGATCGAGGTAATAATCGCCGACCAGGCCCGCGATATCGCGTAAATTTGACGGGCCGATAAACGGTAAAACCACGTGAAATCCGCTACCCACGCCCCAGTATCCAAGCGTCTGTCCAAAATCCTCGTCATGGCGCTGCAGATTGTAGTATTTCGCTCCGTCGGTTAGCCCGCCAAAGCCGATAATCGTGTTTGCTAAAAATCTCAGCGTCTCTTCGCCCGCCTCGCTAAATTTAAACTGCAAGAGGTTGTTTACGAAGCGAACGGGATATAAAAGGTTGTCAAAAAAGTTCCCCACCGCAGTTCTGGCAGCCTCTGGCACTACGTAGTTGTAGCCTTTTATCGCGGGATGGATGGCGTTTACGTACATAAAATCATTAAATCCCGTCATCATTCTATTATAACCGCTAAGCGGATCGAAAATCTCGCTAGGCTGGGTAAATTCGTCGTCAAATTCGCTCTTTTCTTGCGTTTGTTCGGCAAAAACGCAACTAAAAAAAAGCAAAAAAGAGAGTAAAAATTTTCTCATCAAATCTCCGAATTTCAAGTCTGCAAAGGCAGTAACCTGAGATTTTATCTCAATGTAGCTTTTAAATTTATAAATTTCAAAATGCCCGGTATTACGAAGTTTATTTAAGTTATTTTTCATATATATTTAAATATACTTCCTAGCAAATTATTTTTTTATATTGATAGAATTTGGGGGATTTTCATGAAAGCAGACGTTAGTTTAGAGCTATTTTTAGATAGCGGCGTATCGGTGCTGGCTAAGCATATAGAGCTTTTAAAGGCCGTAGAGCACACCAAAAGCATAACAAAAGCGGCCGAGTACGTCGGCATCTCGTACAAAAACGCATGGGACAGCCTAGACGCGCTAAATAACCGCTCGGACGAACCGCTAATCGCAAGAGCCGAGGGCAACAAGAAAAACAGCGGCTCGGAGCTCACTGCGTATGGCAAAAAGATGATCGCGCTATACGATGCGATGCTGGAAAGCCAAAAGATATTTTTAGAAAAAGTTTGTTCAAATATAAACGTCGATACGAACGAAATTTTAAATTTACAGCGCATGAGCATGAGTCTAAGTGCCAGAAACCAACTAAGCTGCGAGATAACCGAGGTAAAAACGGGCGCGGTAAATTCGCAAATCAGCGCCAAACTCTCAAACGGCGAAATTTTACGCGCCAACGTCACGGTCGAGTCTGAAAAAAATCTAAATTTAAAGGTCGGCAAAAAGGTCGTATTTATCTTTAAAGCTCCAAGCGTAATGCTCGCAAAAGAGGAAAATCTAAAACTAAGCGCGGCAAATTTACTAAAAGGACGCGTGATCGAGGCCAAAATCGGCTCGGTAAACGCCGAAATCGTGCTAGAAATCAGCAATCATCAGACGATAACCTCTATCATCACCAAAGATAGCGCGATGCAGATGCGTATCGGTGTGGGCGACGAACTCACCGCTATAATCAAAGCAAGTCAAATCATAATAGGAGTATAAAAAAATGAAAAAAACATTTTTTTCGCTGGTAGTCGCGGCCATCGCCGCTTTTAACCTAAACGCTGGCGAGATCAACGTATTTGCCGCTGCAAACGTCACTTATGCGTTTGACGAGCTAAAAGCGGAGTTTGCCAAATCAAATCCGGGCACCAAAGTAACCGTCACGCTAGGAGCTAGCGGCGCGCTATCTACTCAGATCAAAAACGGCGCTCCGGCGGATGTTTTCATGGCTGCAAATATGAAATTCGTCCAGGATCTATACGATACCAAATTTGCCGTAACCAAGCCAGTAGTGTACGCTCAGGGTGCGCTTGCGCTATTTACGATCAGAGATATCGACCTAGCTAAAGGCATAAACGCGGTAGAAGGTCTAAAAGCCATCGCGATCGCAAACCCTGAAACCGCTCCGTACGGCAAAGCTAGCATCGAAGCCCTAAAAAAAGCGGGCATCTACGATAAAGTCGAGAAAAACGTCATCCTAGCAAAATCTATAGGCGAGGCTCTAAGCCAAGCTCTAAGCGCTGCTGACGTCGGATTTATCGCGGCTTCTGCAATGTACGATAAAAAAATGGCCGAATACAAAGAGGGCAAAAACTTTATCCTCATCGATCCTGCGCTCTACACTCCGATCGACCAAGGCATGGTTATCCTAAAACACGGCGAGAACAATCCTGAAGCAAAGGCTTTCTATGACTTCATCAGAAGCGACCGCGCGAAGGAAATCTTTAGAAAATTCGGATACAACATCTAAATGATAAAGGCTAAAATTTCGGCGATAGAGCAAAACGACGGCGTTAGCGTTTTTGAGTTTAGCGCCGAAAATTTGAGCCTAAAAATGCTATCCTTGGAAAATCTGCAAAATTTAAAAATCGGCGACGAAGTGAGGCTAAACTTTAAAAGCTCGGACGTCTTCGTCGCTACTTCCCCGCTTTTAAACTGCTCGGTCTCAAACGAGATAAAAGCGCAAATTTCAGATATCCAAAAAGGGCAAATCACAAGCTCACTGCATCTAAACGCTGGCGAGTTTGAGTTTGAAAGCATAATCTCGACGGCATCGCTAAAGAGGCTAAATTTAGTGCCGGGCGATCAAATTTACGCCTACGTCAAGGCAACCTCGCTCTACATCGCATGATAGAACTAAACTGCATAAAAAGCCTAAACGGCGCGAACGGAAAATTTGATTTAGACGTAAATTTGAACGTAAAAAAGGGTGAATTTGTCGCTCTATACGGCAAAAGCGGCAGCGGCAAAATCGGATACGGCGAAAGCGGCCGTGCAAAAAGCCGAAGCGAAACCTGCAGCCGATGCGAAAAAAAGCGAGGGTGCGAAAGCGGGTGCAAAACCGAACGACGAGGAGCTTTTTTGATTGCGTGAAACGACGCTCGGCATCGGCTCGAATATGCCGTACCGCTCCATGCCGCCGATCGATATCGTAAAGGCGGCTTGTGCGGAACTGCGTCCGCTTTTCGTTTCGTTTACCGCTTCTTCGATATATCGGACTCAGGCGCTCTACATCGCCGATCAAAGCGATTTTTACAATATGGTCGTGCAGGGCGCCGTCCGCGAAGGACTTACGCCGCACGCTCTCCTCGCAGAAATTCACAAAATAGAAGCGAAGTACGGACGCAACCGGAAAAAAGAAATACGCTTCGGACCTCGTTCCCTCGACATCGATATCGAACTTTTCGGCGACATGGAAATCGACGACGAAACTCTTACGATTCCGCACCCGAGAATGCGCGAAAGAGCCTTTGTGCTCGTTCCGCTTTTCGAAATACTCAAGCGCCGAGAAAGCGAAAATGATGAAGCATCTCTTTTGATAAAAAAATACGGTGAAGACTTGAAGCGGCTTTCCGCACAGCGCATAGAACGCTGTACGGAATCGGACCGAATCGTACGAAGCGGTTTTGCTCCGTGTTCATAAAAGCGCCGTGTCGAACAGCCGCTCCCCGCGTAAACAGGCTTCTCCCCGCGTAAAGCGGGACCTGCGGTTTAGATGGAGGAGTCTACCGTTATTTGTGTGCCGGTAATATTGCTGTTGCTGTTTTCAAGCATTCCTTTTACCCCATCTGTTTTAACGGTAAAAGGAATGCCGGGCTTCATATTAACAAAAGCTTGTTCTCCGATAAGCTTCAATTTAGCGGAACGTATTTTTACCGAAGTAATACCGTTA
>CALIWP010000388.1 GCA_938046705.1 uncultured Campylobacter sp.
GATATTTGACGAGCTGGTGGACGCTAGTACGCTAAAGCCATCAGTCCTTCAGGGCGTCGATTTTATCGTGGTTCGCGAACTAACGGGCGGGATATACTTCGGTCAGCCGCGCGAGAAAAAAGAAAACAGCGCCTATAACACGATGACCTACACGAGCGAAGAGATCGAGCGCATCGCAAAGGTCGGGTTCGAAACCGCGATGAAGCGCAAAAAACGCGTCTGCATGGTCGATAAGGCAAACGTCCTAGAGACCAGTCAGCTGTGGCGCGAGGTCACGAGCGAGGTCGCAAAGAGCTATCCGGAGGTAAATTTGGAGTTTATGTACGTCGATAACGCGGCGATGCAGCTGGTGCGCGCGCCTAGTAAATTTGACGTGATTTTGACGGAAAATCTCTTCGGCGATATCCTAAGCGACGAGGCTAGCATGGTGTGCGGCTCGATAGGACTATTGCCAAGCGCCAGCATCGGGGGCAAGGTAGGTATCTACGAGCCTATCCACGGCAGCGCGCCCGATATCGCGGGGCAGGGCATAGCAAACCCGGTCGCTACGATACTGAGTGCTGCGATGATGCTTAGGTATTCATTCGGCGAAAACGAGGCTGCAAAAGCGATCGAAAATGCCGTAAAAGCAGCTCTCGCACAAGGATATAGGACGAAGGATATAGCGGAGTTTGGCGCTAAAGAGATTTGCTCTACGAGCGAGATGGGCGGCATCATCGCCTCGCTGATAAAAAAATGAAAAATACTATAACAGAAGCCCTAATCTACGAGGCTCAAGGGCTAAAAGACGATGCGCTGATAGTTTATAAAAACATCCTAAAGCGCGAGCCGACAAACGCCGCCGCGATCGCCGCGATAAGGCGTCTAAGCGGCCTTAGTAGAAAAAAAACGGGCGTAAACGAGCAGATGAAAGATTTTTTTATTAAAATGAAAACCGACGAAGAAATAACCGAATTTAAAAGGTGGCTGATAAAACTATGAAACTAGAAGAAATAGCGAAAATGGCGATAGACGAGGTGGCGATGGAGCTAGAGCGAATGGACGCCGCGCAGGAAAGCTTGGCCTCGGATGCTGAAAACGGGTCAAATTTGACGGGTGTTCCGGCGTCAAGCGGCGATGTAAATTTAATCAATGCCGCGGGTCTTGCGAATTTAGTCGGCGAGATAAGCGTAGCGGACGAGGCTAGCGAGTTTGAAGCCGTTTTAGAAAGCGCGGCAAACTCGCAAAACGTTGCTTCCGAATTTGACGGCATAGGGGGGATCGCCGCGACTGCCGCGCCGCAAAAAGCCTTTGAAGTCGAGGTTGCAAATTTCACGGGCGAGGAGATATTTCTAAAAAACCTAAAAGAGCGCATTTTGGTGCTTTTTGAGGGGCTTAACGCGACCGGCGAGGAAAATTTGAAAGACAGGCTCTCGCTCACGCTTAAATTTTTAGAATTCGTGCTGGCAAATGTCGAAAATCGGCTCGAAAATCTGCAAAAATAAAAATCTAAAATGGCTGCGAGATTTTCTAGCACCCCACACCAAGCGCGCGTATATCGTCGGCGGCTGCGTTCGCGACGCGATGCTCGGTAAAAAAATCTCCGACTTTGACGTTGAAATTTACGGTATCGATCCGGCCAAATTTGACGCTCTGATGTTGCAAATCGGCGCTTGCGGCGTGGGCAAAAACTACTTCGTTTATAAATTTAAAAACTTCGACCTTTCTTTGCCACGAACCGAAAACAAAACCGGCGAGGGGCACAAAGCATTTGAGGTCGCTTACGCCGATGACGAGCGCGCGGCGTCTTTGCGCCGAGACTTTACCGTAAACGCGATGATGATAAATATCTTTGACGGCTCGTTTTTGGACTTTTACGGTGGAGAGAGCGACCTAAAGCGCGGTATCTTGCGCTATATC
>CALIWP010000389.1 GCA_938046705.1 uncultured Campylobacter sp.
AAGCTCAGGATGGATATCCGCAAACATCTCAGGCGTGATACGAGATAGATACATACTAGCGCGCGTTTCCATGCCAGCACCGCTAAAGTTTACAAGGCGTCCCGTGGTTAAATTTATCGGGAACTCTTTTGAGAAGTCCTTACTTAGCTGCAAGCTCTTGTATTTCGTAAATACGCGGTAGTGATTCGGCTTATCCTCAAAGCTCGGATATTTCTGCGCAAGGTCTTGGCGAGGCGTATGTAGCGGCTCTCTGTGCTGAGGTATCTGATCGACGAAGGTCCAAACTACCGCTCTAGCTCTTGCGTTGCCGTACGGAGCGATACCCTTTTCCATACATTTTTCGGCGATTATACCGCTACCGTCGGTCGCCCAAGTAGCGCCCATTTTTTCGCGCTCTTCATCCGTTAGCGTTATGCCTAGTATCTTTTCGATGTTATCTTTTTTGATCTCCGGATATCCGCCGCTTTGCGCTCCGCCTACAGGCGCGCTACCGTCGGCTGCTAGCTGATTTACGCCGTTATGCTCTAAGCCGAAGCGGTTTCTAAAGCCCATGCCGCCTTGCATTACCGGTTTATTTATATCGTATAAATTTGGACTACCAGGGTGCTTTTCCGTCCAGCAAGGCCACGGCAAGCCGTAGTATTCGCCCGCTACCTCGGTGCCCTCTTTGCCCATTAGCGTTTTTTCGTCAAATTTATCCCAGTTAGCTTGATGGCGTTTTAGGCGCTCCGGAGTCCAGCCAGTTAGGCCGATGCTTTTTACGATGCTAGCGATCTCGCGAGTAGCAGCTTCTGGCCACTCGATCTTGCCCTCGGAGTCTCTGATCGTGCGAGTTAGCTCATCGTAAAAGCCTATTCTCTTTGCAAGCTCAAATAAAATTTCGTGATCGGGCATACTCTCAAACAGAGGCTCTACGACCTGGCTTCTCCACTGGCCGCTGCGGTTTGTGGCTACGACCGTACCGCTAGTTTCAAACTGCGTCGCCGCAGGCAGTATATAGACGTCGTCTTTTTTGTCAGTTATCACGCCGGCATCGTTTACGAAAGGATCTACCAGCACTAAAAGCTCAAGCGCATCTAGGCCTTCTTTTACTTTTACTTGTTGCGCGGTAGAGGTGATACCGTTGCCGATTACCACTAAGGCTTTTATACTGTCGCCGGCATTATCTACGGCTTCGTTGCCGTTTTTACCGTCAAGCACGCCCGCCCACCATTTTGATAGCGTAAATCCGGGTTTAAACATCATTTCAGGCTTAACGAAATTCTTTTGGAGCCATTCAAAATCTACTTTCCACATCTTAGCGAAGTATTTCCAGTTGGCTTCGTTTTTTGGATAGTACCCGGGTAGCTCGGTCGGCAAATTCGCCATATCCGTCGCGCCTTGAACGTTGTCGTGGCCGCGAAGGATATTACAGCCGCCGCCGCTAACGCCCATATTTCCTAGCACTAGTTGCAGGATCGGAGCGATACGAGTGTTTGAGCTGCCTATGGTGTGCTGAGTTAGACCCATCGCCCAAACGACCGATCCCGGGCGATTTTTAGCGTAAACTTCGGTTATCTCAAGAAGCGTCTCTTTTTTGATCCCGCAAACATCGGCCACGACTTCAGGCGTCCATTTGGCAGCCTCTTCGCGGATCAGATCCATACCGTAGACGCGGTCGTTTATAAATTCCTTATCTTCCCAGCCGTTTTGAAATATGATATTCATCATGCCGTACATAAAAGGTATATCCGTGCCGGTGCGAATTTGAGCGAAATAATCAGCCTTAGCCGCAGTTCTCGTGTATCTTGGATCGACCACGATTAGCTTTGCGCCGTTATTTTCCTTCGCTTTTAGAAAATGCCTAAATCCTACCGGGTGGTTTACAGCCGGATTTGCGCCGATTATAAAGATAGACTTCGCGTTTTGGATATCTCCAAGATGATTGGTCATAGCTCCGTAACCCCAAGTATTCGCCACACCGGCGACTGTAGAGCTGTGTCAAAGACGTGCTTGGTGATCTAGATTATTAGTCCCGAACATCGCTACGAATTTGCTTATATAATAGCTTTGTTCGTTGCAATCTTTTGCAGAGCCTAGAAACATTAC
>CALIWP010000390.1 GCA_938046705.1 uncultured Campylobacter sp.
AAAAATAGAGCTAAATAATGGAAATTTCATCACTAACTCTCAAATCAACAAAATCATTCAAGATATCAACGCATATGCTAAAGATAACGGCATAACTAGTATAAGCCACGATACCATCAGAAACAACCAAGATATGATGAATCTGGTAATGAGCGGGTGGAATTCTTAAAGAATAGTATGTAAGCACTATAAGGGAAATGCTGAAAGTAGCCAAGAAATAAGTGCGGTAGAGATCAAATTTGATCTCTACCGCATATAACATTTATTTTAATTTTACACTACCGTCTCCCTAGTATTGCCCCCCTACTTTTTCAAATTTAGCTTGATCTTTTATGTAGCTCTTTGCTACATCAGCGCTAAACTGGAGATGATATAACCGCCCGCTTCCTCTAACGCCCCAGGCTTCGCTTTTAACACCATACCCCAACAATAAGCTCTATTTTGGTATTATTTAGTTCAAATTTGAAAGTATAGAGCTAAAAGATGAAAATATTAGACGAAATAAAAAACGGCGAAAGTAAAACTCTTGAACTAAAAGAAAAGCTACCCGATAATAAATCCATAGCAAAAACAGTGATCGCCTTTGCAAATACCGCTGGAGGCAAAATAATAGTAGGCATAAACGACAAACTAAATATAACCGGAGTGGACGCAAATGGCGTCTATGCGCTAAAAGACAAGATCGCCTCCGTAATATTTGACAGCTGCTCGCCGGACATCTTGCCTGAAATTTATACGATAAATATTAACGGCAAGCTTCTTTTGGTAATAGAGATTTTTCGCGGCAACCTTATGCCTTATTTCCTAAAAAGCGAAGGCAAGGCCGAGGAAGTCTATATAAGAGTAGGCGCCACAAATAGAAAAGCAAGCCTTCAAATCATAGAAGAGCTTCAAAGACATAAAAGATATGTAAGCTTTGACGAGGAGATAAACTACGATATAACCGTCAGAGAACCAGATGTGATACCCCTAAAAACAAAATTTGCTAAAATCGGTAAAACGCTAAACGATGAAAAGCTAAGAAATTTAAACCTCATAAAAACCCATAGAGGCATCACTTACCCCACAAACGCTCTCTTGATACTTCTTGGTAAATTTTCTCATTGTGCGGTAAAGTGTGCGAGATTCAAGGGCGTAACGATGGAGGTGTTTATAGATAAAAAAGAGGAAATATATTTAGTATCCTTGAAAACACTCAAAACTTTATACTAAATCACATAAATTTAAGCGCCAAGATTGAAGGACTATATAGAACCGATAGTTATGAGATACCGCTAATCGCTCTAAGAGAAGCTTTAATAAATGCTCTTATTCATAGAGATTATGCAAATTTCGGAAGAGATATTAAAGTAGGCGTATACGACGATATAGTAAACATCGTCTCCCCGGGAGCCCTACCAAACATAGTAACCATAGAAGACATACTAAGAGGCAGGAGCGAGATAAGAAATAAGGTCATAGCAAACGTCTTTAAAGAGCTTGGCCTAATAGAACAGTGGGGAAGCGGCATAAATAGGATAATGCTTGCTTGCAAGAAGGCAGTGTTAGATCAACCGAAGATAAGAGAGCAAGGCGATTTTGTGGATGTTGAGTTTTATAGGCCTAAAATAGAAGAAATGTAAGATAGAAAATAATTGCGGTGTCTATATTCTTTATATATTAAATATAAGATTAATATAATTAAAGTATTGCCGGTCTCTAGTTCCGTTAATTTTTCCTAACCAACATCACTAAAATTACTCATATTTTTTATAATTTCCTAAAAGTATAATCATGAGTCGCGAGCGGATTCGCTCAGGTAACTTTCCTGTAGTTTTTATAATTCTACAAAATTATCCGGCGTGAAAATGAGTCTGTATAGCCAGATTTTATGCTATAACGGCCAGACTAAAAAGTTTAGAATAGAAATATGGGCGAGCATACCCCATATATATACAAATTCTAATAGATTTGAATATATATGGGGTGCTCGTAAGGAGGGCTACGCCCCCTTAACCCCACTTGAAAAATTGCCGCATCTAGCCAAAGGCGGCTAGGAAAATCTAACGATTTTTTAGCGGCATTTTTCAAATATGAGGATGGTGATTACACTCCCCATACCCCATGACGCTTCATTTTTTATTTTTAATCAATACTACTATTAAAAATAAAAAATGAAGTTAAAACCCAGCAGAGGTAAGCAATGAAAAAAGATGGAAAAACGATTACAAGGATTCTCAGGATGACGCCTGGCGAGCATGATAAAATTTTAGCTAAAATTAGCGAATTAGGCGGTATTACCTTTACAAAGTATGCAATGAGCTCTATACTCTCTCGCCCTCTTACAAAGACTCCGATCACAAGAGAACTGGTTTTAGAGCTCTCAAAACAGGGGAATAATCTAAACCAGATATCTCGCAACTTAAATCAAGGAAAGCCCTTAGATAGAATAGCGCTTGATATAATCAACGAGTCGCTGGAGCGCTTAAACGCTATTTTTAATCTCTTAAGCAAACAAGACAAAGAGCAGAGATGATAGTTAAATTTCTACCAACAAAAAACGGCGGTGGGCTAGGTAGCGTAAATTATTTACTAAACGAGCGTCAAGAACAAGGCACTGCGCGCGTCCTAAAAGGTAGCGAAGCTCAGGTCAGAGCTCTTATAGCTCAAATGCCCTATAAGCAAAAAACTTGCTTTGGAGTTTTGTCGTTTAGTGAGCAGGCAAATTCTATCAGCGATAAAATAAAACAAGATATTATAAAAGACTTAGAAAGAGCTTTGCTTGGAGATTATATGAAAGACCGTGTCGCCGTGCTGTGGGTAGAACATAGCGATAAGCACGGACGACTCGAGCTTAACTTCTTAATCCCCAAGATCGATTTAATAACCGGCAAGAGTTTTAATCCATACTTTGCCAAGCGCGATCAATTTAATATCGATCTTTGGAAACGAACCATAAACGACGAATACGGCTTTACCAGCCCAAACGACCCGACAAAGCAGCAAAACATCCGTATCGATAAACAAGACTTAGCTCACTACGATACGGTCGCACAGCTAGATAAAACTCTAAAAGAGCTAGTGGCACAAGGAGCCATCAAAAGTCGTGCCCATATGATAGAACTTTTAGAGGCTAGCGGCTACAAGGTTACTAGGCAAAACGAAAGCGGAATAAGCATAGTATTACCCAATCAAAAAAGACCCAATAGAATGAGAGGAGGAATTTATGATGGACGGTTCACAGACGTTGACAGACTTAGCGAACTCGGCGAAAGCGAGTCAAAAAGAATTAGAAAATACGTTGATCGAGATACACAAGAAGAGTGTCAATACAATAGAGAGAGAATTAACGAAAATATACGAAGAAGAGATCAGCGAAATAAAAAACGATACAAAGAAGCAACTCTTGGAGATCGTCTCCGAAATGAAGCAGACCAAAGAAACGATATTAAACGAGATGAAGCCCGCTATAATACAAAGATTATTGAGTGGTATGACGGCAATAATCTTGGTTATCGGGTTAATAGTAGGATATTTAATCAACTTTTTGATCTACGACAAACGCATAACGGACTACCAAACGCAAAACTCGAAGCTACTAGCGAGCAATCAAGAGTTGCGAAAATGGCAGATCCCAGAGAATTTAAAATACAAGGAAACGGACAGCAAAACAAACCGCGAATCTCGCTATCTGATCTTGCCCAAATCGACGCACAATCTAACGAATGGGACGAAACTTTATCAAATTTACAGCGGGGGATTATAGATGACGAAACTGCAGACCGCATTATTAGACGAAGTAGAGAGATTACAAGAAGAAATTCTAAGATTACAGGGCGTGATAGAGGGCAAGCAGAACGAGAACGACGAGTTAGCGCAGAAATACGAAAAATTGCAGAAAACAAAAGCAGCGCTTTACTACGAGGACTTAGCGAACAAATTCACGCAAGAGTTAGAGAATATCTTATCGGCGCACAAGAGCGAATTAAACCTAAGCGAGAACAAATTAGAAAGCTTAGAGAGCGAACAGACGCAAATAGAAGCTATCAAGAGCAAATTAAATCAGCTCTTAACGAGTGGAGAAAGCGACTACTCGGCGACGGAATACCGGGAATTATTAAGCAAATACGAGAGCTTGCAAACAAACTACGAATCGTTAGAAAACGAATTAACGACCATAAAGACGACATTGAAAGAGAGTTTGGAGGATATGAAAATAGAATTAAACACAATATACGACAAGCTAACGAGCGATATGGCGCAGCATTTAGAGAGTGCTTGGGGAGCGAAACTAAAAGAGCTTCTAGCGCTTGTGGATCTGAAATTGAACGAGAACTAAAAAAACCCGAACGACAAAAACTAGTAGAGCCTAAAAGGCAAAAAGAGCTTAGCTTGGCAAGGACGCGTTAATCGCTAAAAATACATAAAAGAGCTACCGACGCGTCGGCAAAATTTGATATGGCGTTTTATGGTTTTAGTTGGATATATTTAGGAAAATGGTTATGAATCTATATAATATTAAGATTTTTATAAAAATCGGCAAGGCTTTCAAATGAAAATCCTCCATGCAACAGATTTACATTACAATAAATCGTGGTTCAAATTTATCAAGAATCTTGAATCAAATTTTGACATCGTTTGCATAACAGGAGATTTTATCGACGCCCTTGACCAGACTGGAATAGCTCCTCAGATCGCTTACGTTAGTGAATGGCTTGCAAGTTTTAATAAACCTGTATTTGTTTGTAGCGGCAATCACGACGTAGGGCTGGCCTACGAGCAAGAATGGTTAAACGATATCCCAAATATTTATGCCGATAACGCCGTAAAAGAAATAAACGGAGTAAAATTCGGCTGCGCTCCTTATCTCAAGCCCGATTACGCGAAATTTGCCCAGTGCGACGTTTTACTTTCGCATGTTCCGCCTGCTTACACGAAAGCTTCTGTTGGATACAGCGGCGATGATTACGGTAGTGAAAAGCTTTATAACGCTATCGGCAAACAAGTCATAACTCCAAAAATCCTTCTTTGCGGGCATATTCATAATCCTATAAAAAATATATGTAGGCTAAAGCATACTACGATTTATAATCCTGGTTGTGATAAGAATTTGAAAGAGCCGAAGATTAGAGTCGTGGAGGCGTGAAGTATACTTTCGCGTCTTGCTCAAAAACTTGGCCAAGCATCATAAGAACGGATTGCCTAAAGCCTTGATATACCGCAAATAGTTATACAGCAATCCGTGAGCTAGCTTGAGATTTTAACGCCTAATTAAAATAAATATGCTACAATGAGTAAAATCCGGCAAGGAGTAAAAATGATAGGAACTACAATCATTACTGAAGAAACGCCTCAAATAGCTCAAATCTTACAAAACGCGATACGAGAGATAAGAAAGCTAAGTCCGCAAGTTAGGGTCGAGTATGTAGACTACGATAAAGAATATATTAGCAAGGCCGATGCCGATACGCTAAGAGAGCTTGTAGCCAAAGACGACCGAGGCGAGATAGAATATTTAAGCGAGAGCGAATTTAAACAAAGAACAAAAGAACTCTTTATAAAACTAGGCGCTAATGAAAATCAAATACGCGCCTAAATTTAGTAAAGATGTCGATAACATCATTAATTTTATAGCTCTTGATAGCGTAGAGAGG